>VXOZ01000168.1 GCA_009839775.1 Chloroflexota bacterium
CCTTGTTTCCTTGCGAATTGTTCCGCCGCCTTGGGGTACAATGACGCCCAAGGATTTCCCAACCTCCAGGCAAAGCCTGTTAAGCTTTGGCGGGGACAAAGCAACTACCTTGAAGTATGGAAGGCGTGTGTCCCATGAGCATTGATACCGATCTACTGGCTCATTGGAAATTTGACGGCAATTGCCGGGACTCCTCCGGCAACAACAACCACGGCATAAACCGCGGCGCGGATCTCGCTGGGGTGGGTCGCGACGGCGCACCCTACGGCGCCGCGCGCTTTGACGGTCGCGCTGCCCACATTGAGGTGCCGAGCAGCGACACGCTGGCGCTCGCCGACGGTGACTTCACGCTCTCCGCCTGGGTGGAATTGCCGCCCGACGGCGCCAACCTGCACGGCGACATCCTGAGCAAGTACGATCCAATAACCCGCGCCGGCCTGAACTTCGGCACCCTCAACTACGCCGGCGTCACCGCCGCGCAGTCCCACCACCGCAACCTGCACTTCGGCATCGACGACGGCGCCCAGGAGCCGGTCTGGGCAGACTGCGGCCGGCCGGGCAACAACCTGCGGGTCTACTCGCTGGCCGTCTACAACGGCGACCTCTACACCGGCACGTTCGAGTGGGGCGCGGACGAGGCCGGCCACATGTACCGGTACGCGGGCGGGCAGACGTGGGTAGACTGCGGCAGCCCCGACAAGAGCAACACCGTAGCCTCGCTGGCAGTGTTCCAGGGTAACCTCTATGCCGGTACGTCCTGCTACCGCGCGGGCGGCTCCGCGCTAGAAGATTCGCCGAATAAGCATCCCGGCGGCGCCATCTACCGCTACCGGGGGGATGCCAGTTGGGAGTATTGCGGCCGTCTGGAAGGAGCGGAGTCCATCGCTGGCATAGCAGTCTACAACGGCGAACTCTACGCCATACCGCTCTACAGCCAAGGCGTCTTTCGCTATCTGGGCGGGCAGGAGTGGGCGTACTGCGGCACGCCCGGACGCCGCATGATGGCGCTGACGGTCTTCAAGGGCCACCTCTACGGTGCCGGCAACGAGGGCGGCGGCGTCTTTCGCTACGACGGCGGCACCGAGTGGACTCCCTGCGGCTTTCAGGAGGGGGTTACTCAGGTCTATTCTTTTGCCGCTTACCGGGGCGAACTCTACGTCGGCACCTGGCCCAACGGCACCGTCTTCCGTTGGGACGGCCATGAGACCTGGGAGAGTGTCGGCCGCCTGGAGGAAGAGAAAGAAGTGATGGCCATGGCGGTCTACAACGGCAAGCTCTACGCGGGCACGCTGCCCCTTGCGAACGTCTACCGCTACGAGGGCGGCACCACGTGGACGAACACGGGACAACTGGACACCACGCCGGACGTCAAATACCGCCGAGTGTGGTCGATGGCCATTTTTGAGGGTAAGCTCTTCGGCGGCACGTTGCCGTCAGGCCGGGTCTACTCTTTGCAGGCCGGCGCCAACGTGACGTACGACCACGCCCTCGGCGCAGGCTGGCGGCATCTTGCCGCCGTACGGGAATCAGACCAGCTTCGGCTCTACGTCGATGGCGTGCAGGTAGCGCAATCCGACGCTTCAGCCCACTATCCTACCGCCATCGCAAACAGCCAGCCCTTGCGCATTGGCTTTGGGCAGCACGATCACTTCAACGGCAGCCTGGCCGACGTGCGCGTGTACGGCCGCGCTTTGGGCGCTGATGAGATAGCTGCGCTCCAGGAAGCCACGTAGCCGCCCGCGCAGAGTCCGTCGCATCGAATCGGCGCCGGGCCGCAGGGCAATGGTGTCGCGGCGCAGTTCAGTCCGATCCCGTTCTATACTGGGCTGTAGCAGCTTGGGCCACGAGATACCCACGCTTTGCCAGCGGTCAGATCTCAGATGGATCGGGCATGGAATCGCCTTGCTCCTGGCCGTACATGCCCTTGACATCACGTCTTTGCGCACGCTACAATTCTTTCAAGCTGTCTAGGAATTGCGGTCTTTGCTGTAGTTTCCTGGAAGGGATGGCGGCGGACGGCAAACCACTGGTGTCCCGTCATCTCATTTAGCGGTGGTACGAGTTTGGAATAGCGCCTACCAGGCAGGAGGTTTCGGTTCTGATGAAGAGTCGTACTGATTTCCAATTGGCCGCGCACGGCCAACTGACACGGCGTCGCATGCTCGCGGGCACGGGAGCCGCGGCGGGTGCGGTGCTCTTTGCCGCGTGCGCCCAGGGCGGCATGGCCCCTGCGGCAGGGGACGCGCCGGCGTCTGACGACATGGAAAAGGCCGAGGAGATGCCGGCCGCTGAGATGCAGCCCACCAACTTCTGGGCCATCGACATGGGCGGCAGTAACTGGGTGCAAGGCATTGGCGAGCAGATCGTCGCCGAGTACCATGAGGCCAACCCCAACGAGAGTGTCAACGTCATCGTCACCACCTACGGTGACACCATCAACAAGCTGCCCACGGTGGTGGCCGGCGGCATCCCGCCGGACATTTCCTACATTGACGCGTATTTGCCCAAGGACTTTGGTGTGCGCGGCATTGCCGCCGACATCACGAATTACGTCAAGGCGTCGACGGTCATTGACGCAGACGACTACTACCCGCGCGTCGTCTTCGACTCGACCTACCGCGGCCACTGGTTCGGCTTGCCCTGGGCCCCCACGGTCTTTACCTATTTCTACAATAAAGACGTTTTTGTAGAGGTAGGTCTCGATCCTGATAGCGGGCCTTCCAATTGGGATGAGCTTGACGCAGCCATCCAGCAAACGCTCAAGAAAGAGGGCGACAACATCGAGCGTCTCGGCTTCTGGTATGGCAACAGCTCGCTCGTGTGGTGGCTGGTGCCGTTCTGGCAGCAGGGCGGTCGCTTGCTCAGCGACGATGAGCTGACGTCGACCATCGACAACGAGTTGATGGAGACCGCGTTCAATTTGACCCTGCGCTTCTTCGACCTGCAGGGCGGCCTGGACGCCATGAATGAGTTCAGGGGCGACGAGCGGCATCAACACCTCTTCTCCACCGGCCGTTGCGCCATGTGGACCGACGTGATGAACATCACTCGCTTCGAGGCCTATGAGGAGGCCTTCGCGAAGATCACCGTCGGGGTGGACACCTATCCGGTGGCGGAGGGCGGCTCGCCCGCGGCCTATCGCGGCGGCGGCGCGCACCTGATGCCCGAAGGTTCCAACAACCCGGACGGGGCGTTCAAGTTCCTTGAGTGGCTCTTCCTGGAGCCCAACGACCGCCGCTTCAATGACGTGCGCGACAGCTTGCCGGCGCGGCGCTCGGTGGCCCAGAGTGAAGAGTTCACGCAGGGCGACCCGTTGCGCATCCAAGGCGCGCGCGAGATGGACGGCGCCCAGTGGGTGGTCAGTGCTCCCGGAGGACGCCGGATCATCGGCATCCACGTGCGCATGGCGAGTTCCATCTGGAACCGGGAGAAGACGGTGCCCGAAGCGCTGGCGGACGGCAACGCGCAGGTGCAGCAGGCGCTGGACGAGGCGCTGGAGAACTCAGTCGTCGACTTCTAGGACGCATTTGTTGCGAGCTACGGCGCAAACGAGCGCACGCGTGGGAAACCCCACGCGTGCGCCTGCTTTAACGCCGGGACTCACGGTAGGCAGCCTCCATTTGCCATGTGTCCGCTTGCTGGGGCAACGGAAACACGCTCCCCCTCCGGTGCACGCTCCTACGTCGTACCCGGTAGTGCGACTTCGTTGGTTCTTGATGGCTGCAAGGAGTGCCAAAGGGCAATAGTCTGCCATGCGTGGTATAGTATGTACAGAGAATATTCCCAGTTATGTATACTACTACCCGCCATGAGCATTGCCGCGCCCACGCTTGCCCCGACTGAGACGCTGCGTGAAGAGGATGTCGCGCAACTCTGGCAAGCGTGTCCTTGGGGCGCGAAACTCCTGCGCACCACGGGCGGCGAACAGATTCAGGTCGTCTATCCCGGGCGGCGGAACCTGGGGCCTGGGCCGGATTTCCTCGACGCCATCATCGCCTTGGACGGTCGCCGGCTGCGCCACGGCCACATAGAGATTCATACGGTCACGTCTGCGTGGCGCGCCCACGGTCATGCCCCCGATCCGGCCTACCACAACGTGATGCTCCACGTGGTGTGGGACGACGACGGCCCGGTCACGGGCGGCCCGCTGCGCACGCTGGCGTTAGCCCCACACTTTCCCGACGGCATGCCAGCGGAATACGTAGCGCGGCCGCTTCCTGCCTTTCAACCGTGCGCGGAACTCCACACCAAATGTGACCCCATGACCGTCGGCATGCTCTTTGCAACGCTGGGAGAGCGCCGCTTACGGAAGAAGGCGGAGCTGATGCTCTCAGCGATTGAGCAGCACGGGCCGGAGCAAGCCCTGTATGCCGCCCTGCTCGATGCGCTCGGCTACAACCAGAACCGTGAACCGTTTCGTCGGCTGAGCGAAGGCTTACCCTGGAAGGTAATCGAAGAGCTTCTGCGCGGCAGGCCCAATGCAGAATCGCGGAGCGAAGCGCTCTTTCTTGGCGCGGCGGGCCTGTTGCCTTCGCAACGTGATAAGGATGCACGTAGGGGCACGACATGTCGTGCCCCTACCGCGCAAGACCAAGCGTATGAGCGAGAACTTGCAAGCCTGTGGGCGGCATGGAATTTGGAGCCGGTCCTGCCGGCAACAGCGTGGGTGCGCCGTGGGGTGCGCCCGGTGAACGCGCCCGCCCGGCGCGTAGCGGCGGCGGGACACCTCTGTGCCCGGCTTGCCGCAACCGGACCGGTGCACGCCTGCCTGGATTTGACGGATTCTTCTGACTGGACGCAGGTGCTGCGACGCTTACACGCAGCGTTCGCGCTGCCCGCGGCACGCTCGGCCTATTGGGCGACCCACTGCGACTTCGGGGTCCCGCTGCGAGGCGCGCCGCAGAGCCTCATCGGCGGGGAGCGTGCCCGCGAAATGCTCGCGAACGTGATTCTCCCGTTCCTCGTTGCCTGTGGAGACATCGCCGGAGACGCCGGACTTGCCGACTGGGCCATCACCCTCTTCCGACGCGCGCCAGCCGCCGGCATGAACCGCCTCACGCGGAGCATGCGCGACGACGTGTTCGGCCTCCCATCCAGGTATGTGCCCATGACCGCCGCGCGCCAGCAGGGGTTGCTCCACATCTACCACAACTGGTGCCGGGAGAAGAGATGCGATGCTTGCGCGGTGGGGCAGATGCTCGCACAGCAATAACGGCGGTTGCGAGTATGCGAAGATGCGGACGACCGGCTACGAACCGGGCCGCGTTGCTTTACCTGACATTACCCCAAAGCCGTACCGGCAACCGGCAAAGATGGATTCCGGCTTGCGTCGGCATGACGGTCATGGAATCCCGCGTGGGAACCTTCGGACTCGCTTGCGCTGTTGGATGCGGCAAGGTACTATCTCGTGCTATGCGTCCAAGTACACGGTCTTACCGCTTTCCGACGCCTGATAGATCCCCTGCACGATGGCCACGGCCCGCTTGCCGTCCTCACCGGTGACGAGCGGCTCGCGTTGTTCCAAAATGCTGGCCACGAACTCGCCGTCCTCGCGGACGAACTGGCTGCGGTTTTGGGGAAACGTGAATGTCTCCCATTCCTCGGCTTCCGCCGTGGCCACTTTGAGATGCCGCCACGTCGCGATCTCCATGGCGCCGGTTGAACCCGTGACCACGGCGCGGCAGCGGCCCAGCACGGGCGGCGCGATCAGCGAGATTTCCATGGTCGCGGTCACGCCGTTGGTGAATTCCAGATGCGCCACGCCGAAGTCCTCGCCCTCGGTGCGCGCGCCGTAGTGGCCCACGCGGGCCGTAATCGCCGTTACCTCAGACCCGATCCACCAGCGCAGGCGGTCGGCGCTATGCACGCCGTTATCCATGAAGACACCGCCGCCGGCCAGCGCGCGCACGCCACGCCAGCCCAGGTCTTTGTGGCGCGTAGCGCCGGTGATCGAGTCGTGGATGTGCAACACGTCGCCGATTGCGCCCTCTCGCAGCAGTTCCACCGCCCGCAGGTGCTCCGCCATGAAGCGGTGGGTATGGCCCACCATGAGGTTCACGCCGGCTTCCCGGCAAGCGGCGATAATGGCGTCGCACTCGGCTACGCTTACGCCCAGCGGCTTTTCACAGAGCACGTGCTTCCCGGCCTGGGCCGCGGCGATGGCTACCTCGCCGTGGAGCGCATGGGGCAGACTGATGATTATGGCATGCACCGCCGGATTCTCAAGCACGGCGCGGTAATCTGTGTGCACATCCGCGACATCGTGGGCAACGGCAAAATCGCCCACAGCCGTCTCGTTCACATCGGCCGCCGCCACGATCCGCGCCTGCGGCACGCCTGCCAGCCCGCGCGCGTGCGAGCGGGCGTTATTTCCTGTTCCTACAAAGCCAATGTTCACTGATTCCATGCGATTTGCTCCCTTATGTAGATCCCAGAGACCTCTTGAGGCAGACTACCCGTGGCGGATTTGCAAGGCAGGTATGCCCGTGTCGCCGGAGGGCTGTCACGCCACACTCCACCTTATTCTAAGCGCACCCGTTACAGACCTGCAGGCATGGTATACTGAAACCGTCTTACTGGCGCACGAAACTCCGCGCCACTAGGGCCGCTAGGGGAGCCCGATGGCTGAGAGCCTCTGTGTGTGTGAGTGGAGGCAACCCTCGGAACCTGACCTGGATCATGCCAGCAGTCTGGAAGATGCCAGCGGAGGGAAGCGGCAATACTCCGAGACCTTGCTGCGAACCGCTCTCCCTCTGTGAAGCGGTTTTTGTTTTGACTTTGAGCAGGGCAGATGTCAGGCATGCTCCGCCCTGAGCATGCGCAAGCTGTGGAGAAGGAACGAAGATGAACGACGTGCTTGAGATAGCGGGCAAGCAATTCACGTCGCGGCTGATGATCGGCACGGGAAAATACCGGACGCCCGACGAGATGATTGCGGCCATCGAGGCCTCCGGAGCCGAAATCATCACGGTCGCGATTCGCCGTCTCGATCTCAGCAACCCGACGGAGAAGACCATCCTCGACCACATCGATTGGGACCGCTACACTATCCTGCCGAACACGGCCGGCGCCCGCACCGCGGACGAGGCCATCGTTACCTCCAAGCTGGCGCGGGAACTGACCGGCTCGGACTGGGTCAAGCTGGAGGTGCAGCCGGACCCGGATTCGCTCCTGCCCGACCCTGTGGATACGCTGCTTGCCGCGGAAGCGCTCGTCAAGGACGGTTTCGTCGTGCTGCCGTATATCCACGCCGATCCGATTCTGGCGCGGCGTTTGGAAGACGTGGGTTGCGCCACCGTAATGCCTCTCGGCTCGCCCATCGGCTCCGGCCAGGGTATCTTTACGCGGGAGGAGATCGAACTCATCATCGAGCAGGCCAACGTGCCTGTGGTGGTGGACGCGGGCCTCGGCGTGCCGTCCGAAGCCGCCCTGTCGTTGGAGATCGGGGCGGACGCCGTGCTCATCAACACGGCCATCGCCCGCGCCGCGGACCCGGTGCTCATGGCGGAAGGCTTCCGTCTCGGCGTCGCGGCCGGGCGCAAGGCTTATCTGGCCGGACGCATCGCCCAGCAGAAGTTCGCCAGCCCGAGCAGTCCGGTAGCGGGCGTGGTGCACGCCTAGCGTTCCGTCAACGCGGGCATCAGTCCGACTAGTCTTAGCGCATAACCAAACTCCGCGCTGGTTCCCTCTCCCCGTGGGAGAGGGTTAGGGTGAGGGCAAAACATCAGAACACAGTCACGTTGAAGCGGTACGCATGCGCTCGATGCCACGTGGTATGAAACTCCAATTACCCTACCCCTGTCTCACGCTCATTACGCGCCTCAGCGCGCCTCAGCGCGTTGCGCCGGAGCATCTGGGCCCCTTGCAGCGGCCCGTCCTCCCCCTGCATACGCGGAATCCGCTGGCGAGCACGCTCATGCAGCGGGTCCGAGAGGGTATAGAGAGCGGCGTGCACGTCGTGCAGTTGCGGGAGAAAGAGACATTCGCCAAGGAGCTCTATACGCTGGCACAGCAATTGCGGCATTTGACCGCGGGTCGGGCGCTCTTCCTCGTCAACGACCGCGTCGACGTTGCGCTCGCCGTGGGCGCGGACGGCGTGCACCTGCCTGAGGACGGGCTGCCGGTGGCCGCGGCGCGCCGGTTGCTGGGTGAGGACAGGCTGATCGGCTGTTCGGTGCACAACGTCGCCAGCGCCGTGCAATGCGCGCAGGCGGGCGCGGACTTCGTGCACGTCGGCACGCTCTATGCGACGGACTCCAAGCCGGGGCGCACGCCAGCCGGGCCCCAGTTGGTGCGCAACGTGGCAGCGGCGGTCGACATTCCCGTCATCGGCGTAGGCGGTATCTCGGCACAGAACGCGTCCACCGTGATGGCAGCCGGCGCGCACGGCGTGGCCGTCATCAGCGCCCTGCTGGACGCTCCCGACACGTCCGGGGCAACACGTAATCTGATCAGCGCCCTTAACGGCTAGGCCTAGGTGCAAGCGCAATGACGACAGATGAGCGCATTCCCCACGTGGAAGAGAGCTACCCGCGGGCGGCGTCCATCCGCATCAGGGTGAATGGAGAAGACCGGCACCTGGCTTCAAAGACGGTGCTGGCTGCCTTCCTCAAGGCGCAAGACGTGCCGGCGCAGTTCGTCGCCGTCGCCGTGAACAACGAAGTGGTCCGCCGCGCCGACCACCCGTGCGTCATACTCGAAGACGGCGACGTGGTGGAG
>VXOZ01000089.1:0-7691 GCA_009839775.1 Chloroflexota bacterium
CGATCTATTTAATGAAAACCGTTATCATTAAGTAATGGTAACGATTGTAGTTTCCATTTATAGTAACGGGAGAAGCACGACAGGATGAAAGAAAGACAGCGGATGACACGACGCGGGATATTGGCCCTTGGCGCCGCGGGTACCGGCGGCCTGCTGCTTGCCGCTTGTGGTGTTGCTACGACACAGCCGGCAGAGACCGATGCCGCAATGCCGGAGAAAGAAGCTGAATCGGCCTTTGAGCCAGTCACGATTGAGAACTGCGGTGTTATTATCACGTACGAACAGCCGCCGCAGCGCGCCGTCGCCATGGCGCAGCACGCCACTGAAGTGATGCTAACGCTGGGACTACAGGATCACATGGTCGGCACAGCTTACCTTGAAGACCCAATTCTGCCTGATCTGGCAGACGCCTATTCGCAGATTCCCGTGCTCTCGGACACATATCCGTCGCGAGAGGTATTCTTGGGAGCGGAGCCTGACTTCATCTACGCCGGTTGGGTGAGCGCCTTCCGCGATGAGGTGGCCGGACCCCGCGAAGCCTTGCTGGAATTGAACATCAACTCCTACCTCGCCCATGCGAATTGCCTGGAGAGCAAGGCGACCATCGAGGATGTGTTCACTGACTTCCTGAATATCGGGAAGATTTTCGGCGTGTCGGAGCGAGCGGAAGCCTACGTTGCCGGCAAGCGGGAGCGGTTGGCGGAAATTCACACCATTACACAGGCGTCGGACGCAAAGGTCAAGGTGTTCGTCTTTGACAGCGGCGACGAAGCCCCGTATACAGCCGCCGGCACGGGCATTGTGAATGCGCTGCTGGAAGAGGCTGGCGGCATCAACATCTTCGCGGACGTGGAAGGCGGCTTTGCCACGGTGAACTGGGAATCCGTCATCGAGCGCGACCCAGACGTCATCGTGTTGCACCATGCGTCGTGGTCCACAGCGGAAGAGAAGATTGAGTATTTGAAAAAGACCGAGGCGCTCGCAGCGCTTCGAGCTGTCCAGGAAGAGCGCTTTGTCATCGTGGAGTTCACGGCCACGCAGCCGGGCCCCCGCAGCATCGATGTAATTGAGACTCTGTTCCAGGGCTTCTATCCTGAATAGAGAAGGAGCTGGCAAGGGAAGTACATGGGGGCAGTAGTAGAACGACCGGCCCAGGACCAAAGCGAAACGCGCCCGGCGCCGGCACTTAAATCCAAGCGCCGGGACGCGCGCTTCCCTTTGGTTGTGCTCGCTCTCGTGGCGGCCTTACTGGTGACGCTGACCCTGGCTGTCACCATTGGGCCGGTGGCAATTGCGCCCTTCACGGTCTGGCAGATTGCCTTGTCGCGCCTGACGGGGCTGGCGTCCGGTGAGTGGTCGGCCGCCCACGAGAACATCGTGTGGCTGATCCGCTTGCCGCGGGTGTTCTTGGCGGCCCTTGTCGGCGCCGGGCTCGCGGTAGTGGGCGTAGCCATGCAGGCTGCCGTGCGCAATCCCCTGGCGGACCCCTACATCCTTGGGATTTCGTCCGGGGCGTCGCTGGCCGCGGTGCTGGTGATTCTGCTAGGCGTTTTCAAGTTCTTTGGCATCTATTCACTCTCGGTGGCGGCATTCTTCGGTGCGGTGATGTCATTTGTCATCGTGCTCACGCTAGCGCAACACCGCGGCACCCTCTCGCCGGTGCGGTTGATCTTGGTTGGGGTAGCGCTGTCGTACGTGCTTTCGGCGGGTACAAGTTTCATCATTTTCCGGGCCGACGATGCCGAGGGGATCCGGTCCGTGCTCTTCTGGCTCCAGGGGAGCGTGGCGGGCGCCAAGTGGAGCTATCTCACCATACCCTCGGTCGTGGTGCTGATCGGTACGACCTATCTGGTTCTGCAGGCGCGGCCGCTCAACGCGTTGATTGCCGGGGAGGAAACGGCTATCAGCCTCGGCGTGAACACAAACAGGTTTCGCCGGGCGCTGATGGTGGTGGCGGCCATGATCACCGGCGTGATGGTTGCTCTGGCCGGCGCCGTCGGCTTTGTGGGCCTGATGATGCCGCACACCGTCCGGCTCTTTGTTGGGTCCGATCACCGCCGGGTATTGCCGGTCAGCCTCTTGGCCGGGGCTATTTTCCTGGTCTGGGTGGATGTGCTTGCGCGCACAATAGTGCAGCCTGAGGAAATGCCCCTGGGGGTGATTACGGGCTTTATCGGCGGCCCGTTCTTCATCTGGTTGATGCGCCACAGGCGGGACGCGTTGGGAGGAGGCCAGTCATGACACTACACGTTGAGAACATCACCTGGCGCGTGGAAGAACACACAATTCTGCGGGACGTGGCGGTGGACGTGGCGGCCGGTGAGCTAGTCGGTGTGCTCGGACCCAACGGCAGCGGCAAGTCAAGTTTGCTGCGGTGCATTTACCGAGCGCTCAAGCCCGATACGGGCTACATCACCCTGGACGGCGACAACGTGTGGGACCTCGATGCGCGCGAGGCCGCGCGTCGCACGGCCACCGTCCTGCAGGAGACGCCCGGCGAATTCGAGTTTGTCGTTTGGGAAATGGTGCTGATGGGCCGCACGCCGCATAAGAGCATGTTCGCGCGCGAAAACACAGAGGACCACAACCTGGTGGAGAGTGCGCTGGATCAAGTCGGCATGCTCTCATTCGCGGATCGCTCCTTCTCTACGCTATCCGGCGGTGAAAAGCAGCGAGTCCTGATAGCCCGCGCTTTGGCGCAGCAAGCGCGTTTTCTCATCCTTGACGAACCGACCAATCACTTGGATGTGCGCTACCAACTCGAAATCCTCGATCTTGTGCGCGGATTGCAGGTAACAACCTTTACCGCACTTCACGATCTCAACCTGGCTGCGACGTACTGCGACCGCCTCTACATCATGGCAGAAGGAGAGATTGTGGCGGCAGGAACGCCGGATGACGTATTTCAGCCGGCACTGTTGCGCAAGGTCTTCGGCGTAGAGGCCGAAGTGCAAGTCCATCCCCGCACCGGCAAACTCCACATTGTATTTCTGCCCGCACACGCCGCGTCGCCGCCGGACCCGGCGCCCCATGAGGCGTCGGCCTCAACTGTGCTGGTCGGTGGGCGCTAGCGCCCAATCGCACCCTGTAAAGGTATTGGTTCGCCATGTCAGAGCCCCAAAGTGAGCAAGGAATGGACACGTCGTCGCTGGAAGCCGCAGCAGAAACCAACGGCGTGCCGTTGGATCCAATTGGGCGGCTTTTTTTTCTGGGTGTAGTGGTGGTCGGGGGGGTATTTGGCGCCCCGCCGCGTGAAGAACTGGACCGGATTGTTTCTTCATTGGCGGGTTCCGGATGTTATCGGGATGTGCGCTACGCATTCATGGAGCAGGGCAATCCGGCCTTGCCCGCAGTGCTGGAAGAGTGCATGGCCGCAGGCGCGCGCCGCGTGCTTATCGTTCCCGCCCTTGTGCCCATGGACCGCACGCTGCGCTGGTGGCTGCCGCTCGCAATTCGCGACTGGGTGCGGGAGAACGTCGCGGATGACACGATGGAAGTGATGCTGGCCCCGCCGCTCGGCGACAGCGAACACTTGGGAGAAGCGGTGAGCGCTGCGGTCGCGAATGCGCACGGCTGCGTGGAAATCCGTGAGGACCCGAACATCACTGACCGAGAACGCTCCTGGAACCTCATTCCTGCCCATCGCCACCAGGTGTTTCTCTGCCACGGGCCCCGCTGCACGCTGGCGAACGCTCCCAAGACGTGGGCGTATTTCCAGGAGAAGCTTAGAGGGAATAAACTACAGGGCAAGCAGGGCGTGATGACCGTGCGCACCGGTTGTCTGTATCCGTGCGATTTGGGCCCAATCATGGTGGTACATCCGGACGGCACGTGGTACGGCGGCGTGGACGAAGCCGCCGTAGACCGCATCGTGGCCGAACACCTTGTGGACGGAGAAGCAGTGCCGGAATATGCGTGCGTTCCCGGGGCACCCGCTCGGAGCAGGCCGGGCTCTGAGGGCAGCTAGTCTCAATTCACATCCATGCGTGGGTGATGTGCCGCAAGAGTAGCCATTCTCAAACTGTGCGGTCATTGAGGCAAACTAGCTGACTTGCCTTTACCGCTACCTCTCATAGGACGCCTAGTTCTTCAGAGAACGGGCGTCTCTTGCATTTTAAATCGATTGCAGCTTACGCATGGGTGGCGGCACGTTGCGCGAGGGACGAATCGCCGGGACACGGCAGGATGCGACCCGCTGCACCCAGCCGTCTAGAGCACCGTCGGGCCGACCACCTGCCTCCAGGACGCATAGCCGCTGCAACTTTCGGCAAGAACCGGACCACTTCATTTTACTTTGCCTGCCCCTTGACAAAGCTACCACAGACTGTTTTACTTTAAATGAAACGCATTCTCATTAAACTTGAGATTGTGAGTGAGAGGCAATCATTCAATTGCGGAAAGGATATTGGCAGTGATCAATTCGAAGCGTTTGACCCGTCGCGGTCTTCTTGCCATCGGTGTGGCAGGCGCGGGCAGTCTCCTGCTAGCTGGCTGTGGCACGGTAGCTGCGCCGCAACCGGCGGCGGAGCAGATGGAGGAGAAAGCAGAGCCGGCGCAGGAAGCTGCACCAGGTTACACACCCGTAACCGTTGAGAATTGCGGCTTTACCATTACGTATGACCGGCCGCCGCAGCGTGCCATCACGCTATCTCAGGAAGCCACGGAACTGATGCTGGCGTTGGGTCTGCAAGACAGCATGGTTGGCACATCCTATCTCAGAGACTGGGTGCACCCTGATTTCCAGGCGGCATTCGACCAGATTCCGGTTCTTGCCGAGAAATATCCTTCACATGAGGTCATTCTGGGAACGGAGACCGACTTTGTTTACGCTGCCTTCGTCAGCGCCTGGGAGCGTGAAGACGTGGCAGGGCCGCGCGATGCGCTCTTGGAGCTTGGCATCGCGTCATACCAGTCGGCCGCCAACTGTAAAGACGGCAAGGTGACGGTTGAGGACGTATTCGAAGACTTTTTGAAAGTCGGCCAGATATTTGGGGTAACTGAGCGAGCCGAAGCATACGTTGAAGAGCAGCGGGCGCGCTTGGCGGACATTCGCGCCAAGGTGGGGTCGCGCGACCCGAAGGTTTCGGTATTCATTTATGACGGCGGTACTGATTCGCCATACGCCGCGGTTGGGACGGGCATGGGGAATGCATTGGTCGAAGAGGCGGGTGGCATCAACATATTTGCTGACGTCGAAGGCCTCTACGCGACAGTGAACTGGGAGACCGTGGTCGAACGGGACCCCGACGTCATCGTGCTGTTCGATATGCCTGGATGGTCTACGGCTGCGGAAAAGATAGAGTACCTGGAGAAAACCGAGGCGCTTCACTCTATCAAGGCCGTGCAGAATAAGCGCTACGTGGAAGTGCGCTTCACGGTCGCGAACCCGGGCATTTACACCATTGACACCATTGAATTGCTGGTGAACGCATTCTACCCCGAGTAAATGAAACGCATTCCAAACTTGCTGTGAGCGCGTGGTAATAGCTTTCGTGTAATTGAGGAAAGGACATTGGCAGTGATCAATTCTAAGCGCATGACCCGTCGCAGCCTGCTTGCCATCGGTGTGGCAGGCGTGGGCAGTCTCTTGCTGGCCGGCTGCGGCACGGTAGCGGTACCGCAACCGGCGGCGGAGCCGGCTGAACCGGCGCCAGAGGCCGAAACCGCTTACACGCCGGTGACCATCGAGAACTGTGGATTTACCATTACGTACGACCAGCCGCCGCAGCGCGCCATTAGTCTATCTCAGCAATCGACGGAACTGATGCTGGCGTTGGGGCTGCAAGACAGCATGGTTGGCACGGCGTTTCTCAGAGACTCGGTGCCCCCTGATCAGCAGGCGGCATTCGAGCAGATTCCGATACTTGCCGAAAAATATCCTTCACATGAGGTCATTCTGGGTGCGGAGCCCGACTTCATTTACGCCGCCTTCGTAAGCGCCTGGACGCGTGAAGATGTGGCAGGGCCGCGCGACGCGCTCTTAGAGCTCGGCATTGCGTCGTACCAGACGGCCTCCAACTGTAAAGAGGGCAAGGTGGTCGTTGAGGACGTATTCGAGGACTTCCTGAACATCGGACAGATCTTTGGGATAGCGGAGCGTGCCGAAGAGTACGTCGACGGGCTGCGGGCGCGCTTGGAGGAAATCCGCGCCAAGACTGCGCCTGCCGATCCCAAGGTTTCGGTCTTCATCTATGACAGTGGAGGTGATACGCCGTACGCCGCCGTTGGTTCGGGCATTCTGAATGCGTTGGTCGAAGAGGCGGGTGGGGTCAACATCTTTGCTGACGTGGAAGGCCTCTTCGGGACAGTGAACTGGGAGACCGTGGTCGAACGGAACCCCGACGTCATCGTGCTACTCGATGCCCCAGGGTGGTCTACGGCTGCAGAGAAGAGAGAGTACTTGGAGAGCACCGAGGCGTTATCCTCCATCAAGGCAGTGCAGAACAAGCACTTCGTGGAGGTGCTCTTCACGGCGACGCAGGCGGGCATTCGCACCGTTGACGCCATTGAAACGCTGGCGAACGGTTTCTATCCCGAGTAGATGAAGGAGAAGGTGATTAGCCTACCTGGGCAATGACGGGGGATGGTGGTTCAAGGTTGAAGCACGTACCGGTGCTTGGAACATACCAAGCGCCGGTATGTGCTATTCTTTCCACTCCCACGGCCGCGGCACATCCCTTCAGCGTGTGGGTTTCCGGCAGCGGAGGTGCAGGAAGCAGGCGACGACGCGTGTGGCTGCGAGGCTGGGGTAGAGGGCGATAGATTCGTCGCTGGCGTAGGGCTCGGCGCAGTGTTCGAGCACTAAGCCGGCCGCGGAGAGTATGTTCAGCCACGTACTTAAGGTGTGGAAGAAGCGCGGGATGCGGAACTTCGCAAAGCGCTCTTTCAGTTCGTCGGGCGCGGAGCCGAAGATCCATTCCTCGACGCTGCCCTGCTCTTGGTGGAAGTAATCGCCGCATTCCATGGCAACCCTGCGCCCCGCCTCATTGAGCACCCACTTGAAGCGGGGCGTCATGAAGCACGGGTGCAGGATCGAGAATTGAAAGAAGCCGCCGGGCTGTAAGACACGTGCCACCTCGCGGATAGCGCGGTCCTGGTCGGGCACGTCCATCATGCTCATCGTCGCCATGACGAAGTCGAATGCGGCATCGGCAAAGGGCAAAGCGACGGCGCTGGCGTGCAGATAGGCAATGCCGTGGGGTGCTTGCGCTTCCCGCCCTTGGGCGTAGCGCACGAATCGGCCGGAAATATCCAAGGCGGTGAGCTGCGCGCCCCGTTGCGCTACCAACCGCGTATTGTGTCCCTCGCCGCAGCCGACGTCAAGACCTCGCAGCCCGGCAACGTCGGGCAGCATCTGCATGAAGGCCGGTGTATTGATATGGTCGCGGTATTTGTCGTAACCAAGCCGCGTGAGCGTCGTCCAGGCCTCGGCGTTTTCGTCCCAGAGTTCGCCAACGGCGCGGTGGTCGAGGACTCTTTCTTCTTCCGTCGTCATGCCTTATTCTCCACTCACGTAGGGAAGGACTGGGAGGATTCCTTCAGGACTTCTCGTTCCGATGCAGGGGACAAGCTCCCGCGCTACGGTCGGTTTTCTTGTGGCAGGTAGGGGCGGGGTGGGGGACCCCGCGAAGAGGTGGGACCCGGGGTTTTTGTGGTATTTTTTGGGACGTGTTTGGGGGGGGGTTGTAGCA
>VXOZ01000089.1:7701-8623 GCA_009839775.1 Chloroflexota bacterium
ACGTGGCGCTCTACACAAGTACACCACGTCCACCTGCCGGTCACACCCCCCCGCGCTACGGTGGGTATTGTTGGGCCGGGTTGGGGCGGAGCCCCACCCGCCTCTACGCGTTGCACCGTTGGTTATGGCAGATAATTTGGGCCAGTTCTTGGGCGCGCTTTGTCCCCTTGGACCGCGGCGTCTTATTCCGGCAGCCGAGCGCGTCATACGAGCATAACACAGGCGATAAACGGCTGGCGTGCGCTTGCGCAAAAACTGAAGGAGGAGTGGTGAGCGTATTCAGGCAGGCGTTCAGCCTTCGACAGGCTCAGGCCGAATGGCTCCACGGGCTTAGGCCGAACGGGTCGATGGGTTTGGGTCCGAACAGTTCACAGGATCAGTTTGAGCGGTTCGACAGGTTCAGGCCAAACGGTGCCACTCTAGTCTTGTGCGCTGCGCAGCGCGCTCCAAAAGCGTGCCAGGTCTTGGCGAGGCAGCGCGCCAAGCACAATCACGAGACCGAGATAGACGAATCCTGCCAACGCCATGCTCGGCAGCGCGGGCAGTCCGCCCGTGAGCCACGCAACGGCAAACATGCCAACTCCGGCGAGCACTGGCCGCCAGCTGGCGCTGAAAACAGGGATCACGACCTCCCAGCGGCGCGCGATGACGAAAAAGGGCGCCAGCAGCACAAGCTCGGAGAGCACCGTCGTCACCGCCGCGGCCGCATAGCCATACTGCGGGACGAAGATGATGTTCGTTACCAGATTGAAAGCGGTGGCGATCGCAAAAGCGATGGCGATCCACTTCTGCTGGTCGAGGGCGATGAGGACATATTGCGTGATCGCATTGACATAACTCAACGGAAGGAACCAGATGAGTATGGCGAGCGCGGTTGCCCCATGGGGCAGAAAACTCTCACCGCCGATCAGCCAAACAAAGG
>VXOZ01000204.1 GCA_009839775.1 Chloroflexota bacterium
ACCGGAAGGCGGTCCGCCGTTCGGTGTATCTGGACACAACGGAAGCACTACCCCAACTAGACCACGATTTACCCGCCGGCCGGGTGCGGCTGATCTGCCACACGTAGCGTGCATGCGGGTTGGGCGTCTGCCGCGACGAGGACCAACCGGACGGCACCCCACTGGCCGACGCGCTAAACGAAGGAGCCGTCGTGCCCGATGTGTGCAACCGGAAGGCGGTCCGCCGTTCGGTGTATCTGGACACAACGGAAGCACTACCCCAGTTAGACCACGACTTACCCGCCGGTCGCGTGCGGCTGATCTGCCACACGTAGCGAGCGTGTGGGTTGGGCGTCTGCCGCGACGAGGACCAACCGGACGGCACGCCGCTGGCCGACGCGCTAAACGAAGGGGCCGTCGTACCGGATGTATGCAGCCGATACGCCGTCCGCCGCTCGGTGTATCTCGAAACCACCTTGGCGCTGCCCCAGTTAGACCACGACTCACCCGCTGGCCGCGTGCGGCTGATGCGCCACTCGTAGCGAGCGTGTGGGTTGGGCGTCTGCTGCGACGACGACCAACCAGAAGGCACCCCACTGGACGTGCTGCTAAACGAAGGGGCCGTCGTGCCCGACGTGTGCAGCCGGAAGGCCGTCTGCCGCTCGGTGTATCTCGACACAACCGAGGCACTACCCCAACTAGACCACGATCCGCCCGCCGGTCGCGTGCGGCTGATTTCCCACTCGTAGCGGGCATGAGGGTTGGGCGTCTGCCGCGACGACGACCAACCAGAAGGTACGCCGCTAGCTGTGGCACTGAACGAAGGGGCGGTCGTACCGGATGTGTGCAACCGATATGCCGTCCGCCGTTCGGTGTATCTCGACACAACCGAGGCACTGCCCCAGTTAGACCACGATTTACCCGCCGGTCTCGTGCGGCTGATCTGCCACACGTAGCGTGCATGCGGGTTGGGCGTCTGCCGCGACGAGGACCAACCGGACGGCACCCCACTGGCCGACGCGCTAAACGAAGGAGCCGTCGTGCCCGATGTGTGCAACCGGAAGGCGGTCCGCCGTTCGGTGTATCTGGACACAACGGAAGCACTACCCCAACTAGACCACGATTTACCCGCCGGCCGGGTGCGGCTGATTTGCCATTCGTAGCGTTCATGCGGATTAGGCGTCTGCCGCGACGACGACCAGCCAGAAGGCACCCCACTGGCCGACGCGCTGAACGAAGGGGCGGTCGTGCCTGAGGTGTGCAGACGATACGCCGTCTCCGTCTCGGTTGGCACCGGCTTGCTGGTGGTTCCGGTCGTCTCAACCCAACCGCTGTTGCCAGCGTTGTTTTCGGCGCGCACCCGGAACTGGTAGCGTGTACCGGCACGCGACAGGACCAGAGAGGCATTCGTCAGCGTAGGCGTCGCCCCCGACAGCCAACTACCGCTTGCGAAGCGATACTCAACCCGGTATTCGGTTGGCGTGCCTCCGCTATTAGGGGAGTCCCAGTCCAAGTCGATACTGCCAGAAGTTAGCGGCGAGCCGGGCGCAGCGGTGAAATGGCGCGGCGGACCGGGCGCTTGAACGATCCTAGGCGGCGTCTGCTGCGTGGGTGCGGTGAAAATCCATTGGATCGCGCCTTGGGCTCGGTCGGCCGTAGTCGTCCATACGCCTTGGGTGTCGGTCGCCGTCGGCGGGGTGGTCTGCCAACGACTCGGCGTAGCAATGTTAGCGCCCGTCTGCGTCGCCGGCGTCGCCGGTGCACTCCGCGCTCGCTGGTAGAAGGGAGCCGACGCCGCAGGGCGCTCGCTGTATGTGTCCAGACTACCCCACGCACGCCAAGTCCCGCCCGAAGGCCGGGTACGTCCGATTCGCCACACTCTCGGGGCCGCGTCCGTCCAAGTGATCGCACCCGACGACCAATTGTCGGGCGTTTCGGAGGCGGAGGCGTCAAACAACGGCGCAGTCTGCGAAGCCCGATAGGCATACTCGGTCTCCACGAGCGGCGTGACCGTTATGTTGACGGTCAGGTCGTCGGTGCCGTGGGGGTTGCGGGCGCGCCAGATGAACTCGGCATTCCCTACATGCGTGTTTTCGGGCTGGATGGTTATTGTCCGGGTGGTGGTGGTGACCTCGACATACCCGGGTAGGGTGCCGATGGCAGCATAGCTATCGGCTCCGGTCGCTGCTGGCAATGTTTGCTGGATGGTGGAACCAGCCGGCACCGAATAGGATACGCGGTCTGAGGCAAACAGGGGCGGCCCCTGCGGCGTGGCCGTGGCCGTCGCCGCCGTCGCCGCCGCACCCGCACCCACGCCGTTGACCGCCCGCCCCATAAACTCATACTGCGTGCCATTGAGCAGACCCGCGACCGTCGTATCGCGGGCAGTGCCGCCGCCCGGCACCATCGACCAGCCCGGCCAACCATGCCCCGCCGCCGCCACCCGTCCCTGCATCTCATAGCGCACAATCGCCGAACCATTCGCCGCCGCCGCCGTCCAACCCAACGCCACTTGCCCATCCCCACCCGATGCCGTCAGCACCGGCACCCCCGGACGACCCGCCGGCGTGGCCAACACGACGTTGGAAACCGCCAAAGGCTCTCCCTTGTGGTTGACCGCCCGCGCCATGAACTCATACTCGGTGCCATTGAGCAGACCCACGATCGTCGTCTCTTTCACATCACCGCCGCCGGACACCGCCGACCAGCCCGGCCAACCATGCCCTGCCCGCGCCACCCGCGACTGCACCTGATACTGCTCAACCACCCAACCAGGCGTAGGCGTCCACGCCAACCGCACCTGCCCATCGCCACCCGACGCCGTCAGCGGCAGCCGGGCGACCCCCGACGAAGCCGCTTGCCCCGGCGTGGCCACAACCAACGCAATCGCACTCGGTCCAACCTTGTTGACCGACCGCACCTCAAACGTGTAGGCCACCCCGTTGGTCAATCGACTCCACGTCGTGGTCTGGCCGCCGGTGAATAAACTGCGATAATACACCGCACTCGGATCAATCGTATCGTGTTTCCACGACCCTTTTTTGACCACCCACGTGGTATCCTTGCGGCCGGGCTGGACGCTATAGACGCGGGTTTCCGTCCGCGTAATCGGCGCACCGTTTTCCGCGCCCAGCCGGGTCGTCAGTGCCACCTTGCCGTCCAGCGCCCGAGTGCGCAACACCGGCGCATCGGGCACCCGCGCTTGCACCGGGCTGGTCGCCATGCTCTCGGCGCGCTTGCCGGCACCCAACGCGTCGCGATAGGCCGTAACCACCGCTCGCAGCATCCAACCTACCTGCGCTGCCTGCGGCGTGTAGCGAGACTGGGCTGCTCCCGAGGTAGC
The DNA here is from genome assembly GCA_009839775.1 of Chloroflexota bacterium. Lineage (GTDB taxonomy): Bacteria > Chloroflexota > UBA11872 > VXOZ01 > VXOZ01 > VXOZ01. Next base: position 3,323 of record VXOZ01000204.1, read on the forward strand.
CGAAAGAGTTTGCCATGTCCTCGCACCAGGGGCTTGGCCCTGCCACTGCCAACCAACACTGGCGATGCCCCCATCCGGGTCGGTCAACGCTGCCGTCAATGGCACCCGCACCTGCGGCGACGGCGAAGATAAGTGTATCACGCCCGGATCGTCGGCATCCGTTACCGTTACCTCCACCTGTTTCGTAAAGGGCAGCAGCGGCTTCTCGCGCCGTACCGGGACCTCATCGCCCGCCACCGGGGCCGCCTTAAGCCAAACGGTGTACACGCCGTCCCGGTCGCCATCGGTGGGAGCCTCAAAGTCCGGCGCATCCCGGAAGTGCAAGCCGCCCTGACCATCCAACTCGAACCGTCCGCTGTCGGCGAGGTCGGACAGCTTTAAGCGATAATCGACCAAGGACTGATCCAACGCGGCCGGGGCGAAGCGGTAGGATGCCACCGAGCCGTCCTTGTTTTCGGCAACGGACAGCGCGGTTGGCCCTTCGATGGGATGCCGGGGCGTGGCCTGAACCGCCACGACTTGGCTATAGCCCACCTTGTTTTTGGCCTTCATCTGGAAGGTGTAGGTGGTGTCGTTGTCTAAGTTCCTAATGATCTGTTCGGGCGTCTTGTAAACCGTCCAATCCGGGTTCCAAGCCGCCTCGCCAGCCCGATAGCGCCCCTCATGCCGCTCGATCTTTGAGCCGTTGTTGGCTCCCTCACGCCAACGCACGCGCACCCGTTCGTGGCCAGCCGCTACGGTCAACTCCGGCGGCTCCGGCGGGCCGACTGGTGTCACTGCGGTGCTGGGCTCGGAGGCGGGACCCCGACCCGCTGGGTTGACCGCCGCAACTTGGAACGTGTACGCCGTGCCGTTGGTGAGGGTCTCTACCAAATGGCCGGTCGTCGTCGCATGACCGATATTCTGCCAGCCGGCCCATGTGGTGTCGGCCCCCGAGATCGTGCCGGCTCGATAGGCCCATGCTGTAATGGTCGGGTCCTTCACCTTCGGCAAGACCCAAGCCAGCGTCGCCTTTTTATGGCCCGCTTGTGCCGTCAGACCCGTCGGTGGAGCCGGGGGCGGAGCCATATCGCGAATTGAGGTGTGGTTCAGAGCAACCGAGCCACCCGGCATGACACGGATGCCACCCCAAGCGTAGTCGCCTGACCACGATGGATGGGACTTCTTCTGAAAGCGAACCGAATCAGTGGCCGTCCCCGCCCCCTTGGTAATTAGCTTACCATAGACGAAAATTTCGGTGAGATCATCGCTGCCGAGGCGAAATTGATGACGATCTTGGCCAGGAGCGAAGTTGATAACAGAGCCTTGCTGGATTGTCAATGTCGCACCGGGAAAGACCACAACATCGCCGTTTAGAGAGGCACCGCCTAATGTCTCGTCGCCGAAAATTGCCCAATGGTGGTAACCCGTAGTAAATTCCTCAGGTGTAACAGAATGTGTAATTCCATACTCACCTAGTCCCAAGAATCCACCCGTATGGGATGACGTAAAAAACTTTAATGCTTCTCGACCCCAACCCTTATGATATGGACCCTTAGGACTATCATTACCTAGAAGATTAACTCGCGTTCCCCATCTAACATTTGCACCTAACCAACTCATAGTATCAGGGAGGCCCATATTAGAGCTTATATCTGGATCGGGATCTGGTAATAATACCAAGTTGTAGTTTTCCTGCAAGGAAGGATTAGAGTCGCCAATTTGGGTCCGCAATACTAAGCCAGTATGGGTCATACTTTCCCATTGGTCTTTTACGGGATCCTGATAGCGGAATATATGCCAACTACCTCCTGTTGGATAGGCAGCATGAGAGCCAGCTCCCACATAAACGATAGGGTGAGTGTCACTTAATTTTATTTGCACCCGCGGGTTAAATACAAAACTGGAGGTTATATCAGGCTTCTGTATAGTTCCTCCTCCTGCACTAGGAGGTATCTCTACAGAGTAATTATTATAATAAGACAAATGCGCCCCGTGAAAAAAATACTCCACACCTAAGATAGTAACACTTTGAGGATCGATGATAACATTGATTTTTTGCCAGTCGCCTTCATGGTCATTCCACCAGTCGTTATACGGATAAAAATAAAAATATTGAATCACCGTTATTCGACCAGAATGTCCACTCCATCCACAATCATCACAATTAAAAATATGCACGTATGCAGTATTATCAAATTTGCTACCCATATACTTATTGTCGGCATAATCACCTTCTCCAAAGTAAACACTATCCCATAATGCTGAGGTAGTACCGGGATAGTTAAAATGATCTGGATACAATATAGCTGAGGAGGGCTGTGAAGCTTCCTTTCCCAATGGAACAGGATTGGGTACATCCATTCCAAGTGGAGAGCCACCACTATAAAGGATTTGACAATCAGATCTGAGGAAGGCAAACTGATTCTTAGAAAAATCCACACCGGGGCATCCCGCTTCAATTGTCTCTTCATTAGGAGGTGGATGGTAACGTCCGCGGGGCCCTGATGTTATTATGCTTGTCCTATCCAAAGCTCTAGCGGTGATCCATATATTCGATATGGAATCAGCACCGACAATTTCTACCGGTTCCGGTTTGATCACTTTAATGTCCCCAAAATCGTCGCTTGTAATTTCTGTAAGTATCAGTATCGGAGAGAACTTGTGAGCCAAATCTAAATAACTATCTGTATCAGCTCCCGAGTCACCCATTAGAAGTACTGCTAACGACGCAACTATGGCCATCCTATACATCTTCATTTCTGCACCCTCCATTGGTGTGTAGTTGATTTTTTAACTGCATGTGCTTAGAACCCTCCGTTCAAAATCGCAGTATAGCTACTGCCGATCAGTTCCCTTGGAACGTCTGGCACCAATCCGACCTACGATGTACTTACCTCGCGTCCTATCTCAAGCCGCAGAGACGATTAAAGTGCTGGTACTAAAGGTGCCAATATTTTCTAAGAAGCCACTTTAAGAGGCGTTCTTAAAATTCCGGGATCGGTTTTTCAAGCGGAGCAAAAGATCTAGAAATGAGGATGTCTCGCCCTCGGAAATAGCTTGATGCCTAGAATTCAACAAAGCGGCCCGGCCCATCGGGGGTTTTAAGAACGTTTCTTAAATCCTCTTACTGTCCCTTGTGTGTAAAAAAGAAGACCTAGGAGCGAGGGCCCACAGAAATAATTTGATAGAGTAAAATGAGAACACCTACTATCAAAGCGCTGGGGATCAATATATCTGCAACCCGCATGATTCGTCCGCGACCTTGGTAGCCTACTTTCCGAACCCGCGGCTCAGGCTCGACAGATTTTATATAGGGTAAGTTCCAATAGGATCTGACAATAGCGGAGACATCTGCGGTCGGCGAAAACTTCAGCCGAAAACGATGCCCATAAAAGCCAGAAGATCTTCTGCCCTTACGATATATCCCCATTAGCCCATAGGCGGAAGAAAGGGAATCAAAGTCGGCTATCCCCGTGACTGGCGTCTCCTCGTCTACAGCCTCTAACAGAGCCGCCGCCACCTCCTTGTGGTCTCCAAGGATGTATATAGTGATCTCTTTTGGCTCCATTGCTTCCAAAACCATCTCAGCCCGTAGCCCTTCGGCATCATTCCAGCCCGTATCCGCGTGTGCATGGTTGACCATGGCGAGAAGCAAAATCATCGTACTCAGAAAGCCCAAGAAGCCGTGCATAACTCTACCTCCTTCAGATAGCATAGCGTGATAGACCGGGACGCTGCGGTCCCGGGGCTTTCTATAGTCTCCGAATTTCTGCATCGTATCAAGGTCTCTTTGACACACCGAATGGGTGCCCCGCACGACAGTTAGCTAAGGCGTGCAGGTTGTGAACAACGAATGACGCCATGGGGTGCGGCCTCCTATTCCGCATCGGCTTCGCTGATATGTATGCAAATTCCGTGCCAATAAGCGCACTTTGCACAAAAAAACCGTTCAGCAATGCCTTAACAGACTGAAAAACATGGCACTTAAAAATGTAGGAGCGGTTTTTCGGCCCTGCGTCTCAGATGGGTCGCCGCCCATTTTTTGCGTAATTTTTTCTGCATTTGCATAACTTTTTCTGCATTTGCATAATTTTTTCTTCACTCCGCCGCCGCTTCCCCTGCGGCTGGTTCGCGCCCCTTCTGGGGTCGCTGTATCCCATACTTTTCCATCCGATAGACCAACTGCTGATGATTCATACCTAACAAGCAAGCGGCCCCCCGCTGCCCAGAAACCACCCAATTGGTCTGCTGCAACGCCGCTATAATACGCTGCTTCTCGGCCTCGGCGAGCGACGGATCGGCCGCCGGCAAAACCAACCCCACATCAACCGCCGCCCACACATCCGCCATCGCCATGCGCGACCCTTCGCACACGACCACCGCCCGCCGAATCCACTGCATCAACTGGCGCACATTGCCCGGCCAAGCATACCCCTGCAAGTAGGCGAGCACCTCGTCGCTCAACGTCCGCACCGGTCGCTGGTACTCGTAGGCATACTGACGCATGAAATGTTCTGCCAACAGGGGAATATCCGCTCGCCGCGCTCGCAATGGCGGCACCGTGAGAAGAAACCCACTCAGGCGATAGTATAAATCCGCACGGAACGTCCCGTCCTCAATCGCTCGTTGCAGGTCGCGATTAGTCGCCGCCATGATCCGCACATCAATTGGAATGGAGACTGTGCCCCCGACGCGGGTGAGACGATCCTGCTCCAAGACCCGCAGCAATGCCCGTTGGGCATTCATCGGCATGTCGCCGATTTCATCGAGGAACAGCGTGCCGCCGTGGGCCTGTTCAAAGGAGCCGTGATGACGACGGGTGGCACTGGTGAAAGCCCCCTTCTCGTGGCCAAACAGTTCGCTTTCGACCAAGCCGACGGGCAAGGCGGCGCAATTGACGGCGTGGAAGGCGTTGGCACGACGTGCGCTCTGGTGGTGGATCGTCTGGGCGAGCAGGTCCTTACCGACCCCAGTCTCGCCTAATATCAGCACTTGGATATCCGTGGTGGCCACCTGCGGCACCCGTTTTAGGATCTGGGCGATAACCGGACTGCGGCTGAGGACTTGGGCCGGTCGTGCGTTGCTTGTTTGCGTCATTATTCATCCCTCAAGCCACCGGTTGTCTCCGCGGGCATCGGCCCCACTCGTCCACAACAAGGGGATTAGCAGGGCAATCGAGAGAGAAAGTATCCGGCTCATTGGTTTGCTCTCCCCTCCGGAGACTGCACCATCAATGACTGCTTCACCTGACCCCAGGAAGACGACTGCGAGGCCGTGG
>VXOZ01000220.1 GCA_009839775.1 Chloroflexota bacterium
TAGACAGCCCTGTGGCCGTTTGCCCACTGGCTATGATCCGCGTGGCAAAACGCTTACCGGCAACGCAGGGTGGAACCTCTCTCGGTAGCGCAGGTTTGCAACCTGCGTCCGGCAGTGGCAGAGGGCCATTGGTTTTCAGCCAAGGAGAGACTTGCTGACCAGTAGCGCAGATTACAAACCTGCGTCGCGCCAACGGCAAACGCGCATCGACCGCAGGGTAGACTGAAGAAGCCGCACCCGTCGGCAATATCGCAAACTGCATCGCGGCTGCATGCTGCGTGACTGGAGAAAAGACAGGCGATGATGGCGCTGGACGGTACCGTTGCGCTAGTGACCGGCGCTTCCAAGGGGATCGGCCAAACAATCGCAATCGCGCTGGCAACCGCCGGAGCGGACGTTGGAGTCAACTACCACACCGACAGGGCGGGCGCAGATGCGACCTGCGCAAACATCGCGGCAGCAGGGCACAGAGCCTTACCGCTCCACGCCGACGTGAGCGACCGGACCGCCGTAGAGCGGATGTTCCGTAAGTTACAGGCGCAGTTCGGCACGCTCGACATTCTGGTCAACAACGCCGCCATCGGCATTGGTCACCAGGGCACATTTGCCGACTATCCCCTGGACGCCTGGCAGCGCGTCTTTGCGGTGAATCTGGAAGGCGTCGTACACTGCACACAGGCAGCGTTGAAGATCATGCTTGCGCGGCAGTCGGAAGGCCGACAGCAGCAGTCGGAAGGGCGGACCCAAGAGACGGGAGGCCGCATCATCAACATTAGCTCATCCCATAGCCTCGTGTTCCAGCGCCGGACCAGCGCCTATACCGTGGCGAAAGGCGCGCTCAACACATTGACGCAGGCGCTGGCGGTCGAGTTTGGCCCACAGGGAATAACGGTGAATTGCATTGCCGCCGGTGCCGTCTCAACGCCGGGGTGGCCCGCCTCGCCGCAAGGCCAGGCGGCATGGATTCGCCGCGCGCCCCGCGCCCGGATGGGTAAAGCAGAAGACATCGCTAATGCCGTCGTCTATCTCGCTTCGCCACAGGCGGACTACATTACCGGACAGATTCTCTGCGTAGACGGCGGCTACGTGCACAGCGTTACGCCCATGCCATGATGCTCTCTAAAGGACAACACTATGCCACCTACCCCGGAGCCGCTTGACTACTTGCCGCATCTCCCCGCCAAGCGCGACTACGGCATTGGTGTGATTGGAGCGGGCAGCATCGCGCGCGCCGGTCACCTGCCGGCCTACCGCAGCGCCGGTTTCAATGTCGTGGGCATCTACGACGCCGATGGTGCCAAGGCAGAGGCGCTGGCGGGGGACTTTGAAACCGCGGCGTTTCCGTCGCTGGAAGCGCTCTTGGATTCGCCGGAGGTTGCGGTGGTGGACATCGCAACGCCCACCATCACGCACCCACCGCTCGTCGACGCCGCCATCGCCGCTGGCAAGCACGTGCTCTGCCAGAAGCCGCTGACCTACGACATCGACAAAGCGGAAGCCATGGTGCGCGATGCGGCAGATGCCGGTGTGCGGTTGGCCGTAAACCAAAACGGCCGTTGGGACCAGGCGTTCCGGTCGGTCTACGCACTAAAGCAGCGCGGCGACCTGGGAGACCTCACGTATGTGCAAATCGATCGTGTGGGTCCGCTGCGCTGGGAATTGTGGCCGTGGCTTTGGGGCCGTCCCCGCGTGCTCATCGTCGAGGATGCCATTCATTTTCTCGATATCGTGCGCTTCATTCTGGGCGAGCCGGAATGGCTCTTCGCCGACGGTTTTCACGCCGGTGACGAGCGCATTAAGGGCGAGACCTCGGCCATCATCACGCTGGCGTGGCCCGGCGGCGCGCGCGGTCTGTTGCTCAACCACGCCGGCATCTGGGACGACGACACCCATGCAACCTACCGGTTCGAGGGGACGGAAGGTGTTGCCAAGGGCGACCTTGGAGTCTTTTACAACTTTCCCTACGGCCGCGAGGATACGCTGGAGTATCGGAGCCAGCGGTACGGGGATGATTGGATTGTTCCGGAGTTGCAGGGCAAGTGGATACCGGATGCACTGGTGGGGCCGATGGCTGAACTCTTTGCCGCCATACAAGAAGACCGTGAGCCCATGAATAGCGGCGCCGACAATCTGAGGACGTTGTATTTGGTAGAAGCAGCCTATGAATCGATTGCGGAGGGACAGGCGGTGCGCCCGCGCACGCCGCAAGACTTGTGATCACGCCTACTCGTAATGTTTGTTAAGGCCCGACTGATGCGTGATGAGGGACAGAATGCTAGGCCTGATGGGAGGTAGCAGTCTTTCTCGGTCTCGCGGAGAAGATAAGATGGATTCCCGCTTTCGCGGGAATGACGGATCGAAGAGCACTTCTCTTCGTAGCGCGGGGGCTTGTCCCCCGCTCCTAGACTTGCAGTACGTTTAGCTACCTAATACATGGAGACATGAAATGCGCCTGCGCTTTGCCGCTATTGGCATTCACATTCACGGCCCCGGCTCGATTCAGGAGATTCTCGCCGCCGGGGATACGGAGTTCGTCGGTATCGCCGAGAGCGACCCGGAGCGGCGGGAGGAGGTCGCCCGGCAGTACGACGTGCCCATCTACGCCGACCATGACGAGATGCTGGACGCGCTGCGGCCCGATCTCGCCACCATCTGCAACGCGCACCACGAGAAAGCCGGCGCGATTCTGTCCTGTCTCGCGCGCAACGTGCACGTGCTCGTGGACAAACCGATGGTCATCGAACTGGATGACCTCACCCGCGTAGAACAGGCACTGCAGAAATGCACGTCCGAGTTGCAGATGATGGTGACCGAGCGTTTCGCTCCGCCGTTTGTGCGCCTTAAGGAGTTGGTGGATTCAGGGTATCTTGGCGAAATCGCCGGGTGCGTCGCCACGCGGCCCCATGAGTTCGCTCTGGCCGAGCGCGAGCCCTGGATGTTGGAGGAGAGCAAAGAGGGCGGCCCCATCGTCGATCTGATGATCCACGACATCGATCTCGCGCGCTGGTATTCCGGCGCAAACGTGCAGTCGGTGACCGCCCACCACATGCAGCGCCGCTGGCACGAGTATCCGGGCTTCAACGACGTGGCGCACGCCATGTTTGCCATGGATTCCGGCATCGTCGCCACCATCGAGGCGGACTGGCTGACGCCCCGCAACACGCCCTGGGACTGCCGCTTCTTCCTCACGGGCACGGAAGGCGCCGCCGAAGTGCGCAGCTTGCACTTCAGCGACCTGCTCTACTGGCGGCACGACGAACCCCGCACGCACGTGCAGTTCGGCCGCAACCGTCCCGACTCCAGCGGCCAAGACCTCGTGCGCCGCATCCGGGGCCAGGCGCCCATCATCGCGACGGCGCAGGATGCCATCGACTCCACCCGCGCGGTGCTCATGGCACGAGAAGCCGCGCGACGAAGTGAGACTCTGTCTCTTTAGCCTGCTTTTCTTCTGCAACTCCGCACGTTACCTGTTCCTGTACCTAATTTTCCTTTGGGCACCTGGATACACATTAATGCGGCAAGAGTAGAACGAGTGGGATTTAGGCAGGCTATGATAGGCAAGAGAATCCGCACCTACTGAAGACCAAAGGGAGCACTGCCAAATGACCTCCACTTCCCCCATCGATTCCAATCTCGAACGCTTACAACGTGTCTATGTGGCCGTGGTTTCGGACGCGCTGGATGCGCTCGACCTACGGCACCAGGTGATGGCGCCGCGCGTGCGGCCGCTCTATCCTGAGGCGCGGATTGTGGGGCGCGCCCATCCGATACACTTTCGTCCGGCTGAGCGCGTTCCCTCGCAGGCGGAGTATCACTACATGGAGATTGAGGCCATGGACAGCTTGCTGCCTGGGGAAGTGTATGTCGGCACGCTGGGTGACGCGCCGCCGTGCGCACTTTTTGGCGAACTCTTTTCCACCTGCGCAAAGGCGCGGGGCGCTACCGGCGCCGTGATTGACGGACCGGTGCGCGACAGCGGCATGATCATCGCCAAGCCCTACCCGGTTTTTGCCACCGCATTCTCCGCCGCTGATGCCGCCGGCCGCGCCGAGGCCATCGCCCACAACGTGCCCATCACGTGCGGCGGCGTGCTGGTGCATCCCGGCGACTACATCCTGGCCGAATACGACGGCGTGGTGGTGATCCCCCACCAGCACATCGAGGCGGTGTTGCAGCCTGCCGAGGAGAAGGTGCGGGGAGAGAATACCGTGCGGGCCGAACTTGCCGAGGGCGAGAAGATGCGCACGGTCTTCGAGCGCCACGGAATTCTGTGAGCCGTCTTGCTGCACAGACAACGGCTAGGTTCAACTGCCGCCGAACACTTTACCGAGAAGCGTGGGACGCGACCCTTCCGTTCATCCTTCGACAAGCTCAGGACGAACGGAAGGCAGTGCGTTGAATATTCTCCACCTTGATGCAAGGAGCGGGGGACAAGCCCCCGCGCTACGGCAGGTAGCCGGGAGCCGGACTACCCAAAGCAGCAACAAACTCACATCAACGAGGACTACAGCGGCAGCGCAATCGCCTGACCGGTCTGCATGCTGCGGGTGACCGCTTCCGTGAACTCCATGTACTTCACACCGGTCTCAGGCGGGGTGTGGGTGATCTGCTCCAAGCCGCGAATGGCGTTGATGAATTCCTCTTCCACGCGCCAGGCGCCGGCCTCACGGTCGGGGATGGGAATCTCTTCCAGGGCAGTATCGCCCCGTTTGCCGCCGTAGAGGACATTCTCGCAGTAGCGTAGGGTGCCTTCGCCGCCAAAGAGGTACGCCTCCGGCGCGCCGGCCAGTCCGGTCACGCTTGAGACCTGCATGTGCAATTGCGCACCGCACGCCATGTCGGCCACGATGTCCACGTGCTCAGGCACGCGCACCGCACGCAAATTGCCAGTCTCATCCGCACGCATCGTTGCAAACGTCTTGCCCATGGCCTGTACGCGGGTGGCCGCGCCGACCCAGCGCAAGACGGCCTCGTACCAGATGCCCATGCTCATGATGTTGAAGCCGCTCAGATCGAAGTCTTGGCGCCAATGCAGCGGCGCGTCGGCATCCAAGAAGTCGCCGCCCACGCGCACCTCGATGGCTAGCAGATCGCCCAGATAGCCTTCGGCGAGCAGGCGCTTCAGCGTGGCATCCACCCGTAGCGTCATGGGCGACGGCACAATCTGCACCACAAGATGCGGGTTTGCCTGCGCCGCGGCGTACATCTCCCAGGCTTCGTCCGCGTTCATGGCCATGCGGGCCTCGCAAAGCACGTGCTTGCCGGCGGCCAGCGCCGCCAGCGTGGCCTGACAGTGGAGATACGGCCATGTGCCAATGACGATAGCATTGGTGTCCGGCGCTTCTACCAGTTCACTCCAGTTGTCGTACGTCGTGGGAATACCAAACTGCTCCGCGGCCCGCGCACTGGACTCGGAGCTGCGGTTGCACACGCTGACGATTTCCACGCCCTCGATTGCCTGCAGACCGGGAATGTGTTTGCCGCGCGTGTTCGCGCCCGCGCCGATGATGCCGACACGAATCGGTTCTGAGCTCATTGTCGTTTGCCTCAATGTACTTTAACGGAGACTCACTAGCCCTCTATATCGCAGCCCAGGAAGACGCGATTCCGCTGGCGGCAAGCTTCCAGCACGGAGAAACTCCCCGCCGCCGGATCGATCACAACGTCGCCCGGGTTCGTGACCGCCGCAATGAGCGCCCCTTGCAATTCCACGGGCTTGTGGTGCGTCACCGCATCTCGCGGCACTGTCTCTGCCCACACATCCGGAATGTCGTGCATCTTCCAAACGCCCTTGGCGCGGCGCGGCGTCTTCTGCAAGACCACCAAGTGCTCGCTCTTGCGCCGCGTGCGGTAGCCCATGCCGATGCGGCCCTTGTCCCAGGTTACGAGGTCAACTACCGCAAGTTTCGTATCCGAAAGCCAGTCGGAGAAGCCGGTGCAGAGGTGAAACTTATCTATCCACAGAAACAAGTGACCGCTGGGCATCAGGGCGCGGTCGATACCACGGACAAATGAGGTAATCTTCTCTTCGTCCATCTGCCGCATGGAGGATCGGCCGCGATTTCTGCTGCGTCCCTCGTTGCCGTAGGACATCTTGTCCAGCAGGCCGCGGTACTGGGGATCGAGAAACGCCACTGGAAACTTGGCTTCCGGCAGATGAGCCAGAAACTCTAAGCCGTCCATCTGCAATCTGGTGTCGTAAGCAAAGTGATCAGGAAGCTCCAAGGCCGGCATTACCAAGCTGCGCACCGGCGAGAAGACCGACGTTGCCTCGGTTTCCGGGTCATGCGGTGGTGTTTCTACCATGAAGCGTTCCCTTATGCGGTCTACGCTGCAATCCTCTCATGGGTCCGGCACACACTCATTGGCTGGCAGGACCCTTGAGAAAGGCAAGGCTCACCACCATTCTACGCCGCGTGATTCTCGGCCACAACCTAAGCAGTACTGCGCAAGAATGGGCTATTTTGTAACGCCGAGCAAGAGATAGCGATCAAGATCTGCTTCTATCCTACGAATTGCTCCTGCACCCGACAGCCGTACGCACTTCGACAAGCTCAGTGCGTACGGCTGTTGGCGCAGCGCGACAAATCCCTTCAAGAAGCCACAGGAAACCACACCGGACTCGACCACGCCGTGCGGCCGTCCTCCTGCACCGCGCGCACGTAGTAGTAGACCCAATTTTCGCCGTTGCCGTCGCTGACGCTGGGAGAGATCTTTTGCAGCCTTTCGAGCGAATCCGTGTCCTCCAAGACACCCTCGTGATAGTAGTCGTCGGCGTAGAAGCGCTTTACGTCCACGCCGTTGCGCACGAGCGTAACCGTCTTGATGCGCTCGTTGCCGGAGACGCTGTAGGCAACAGTGCGAGGGCTATCGTCGATGGCGGGACCCTCCACGCCCATGGGCAAGCCGTTGGTCTCCGTCCAGAGCCCAATCTTACGGCCGGAGGCCGCAATGCAGCGCCGGGCGCGCAACGCCTCGAAGATGCCGTCGCGTGTTAGTTCTGTGACGTAAAGTCCGCCGAGACCCGTCCCCAGGGCGTTCATGCGGAAGCGACTCAGTCGCGCGAGGCGTTGGGAATTCGTTACGTTTGGCTGCTGCGTGTCGAAGTAATGCCCACCAGCATGTCCAGTGTGGTTGTCACCGCCGCCGATGACGCCGACATGATTGGCCTGCGCCAGACCGTCCTGGAGAAAACTGCCGGTGGCGCTCGGCGACCAGTTGGGATCGCACTCGTGCGGGTTGCCTTGGTACTCATAGTTGCCCCAAAGCGACGTCATCTCCACCACCGGCTCCCATTCCGCGCTGTGCTGCGACCAGTCGTAGGGCGTAGCGTCGCGAGCAAGGTGGTGGGGAATGCTGAGAGCAGCATAGGGCAGGTCGGCAAGTTGCTGCCAGAGCTGGGAGAGGTCTGTCACCGCCGCGCCGCTCTGCAAGATGGGCGGTTCGTCATGATTGAAGATGGTGTTGCGATGTCCCCACTGCCGGTCTTTGGGCGCGTTCCATTCATACGCCGGGACGCTCACGAAACGATCCGGCTCGTGGTACTGGCGGTTGGCCTCGAGAATCTCCGCCCACTCGTCCTCTACCAGCATTCTGCCGTTGCCCGACCACGTGTGATCGGTCACCGCGCCAAAGTCCATGCCCGCCACGTCGCGGGCGTAGCGGTAGCAGTCGGCGGGAGAGCCGTCGAAGCCGTCGGGAAGCGTCTCTTCTCCCCAGTAGCATGAGGAGAAGTACGAATGAATGTGCAGGTCGCCCCATACCAGGCGATAGTTTTCCGGTTGCTTCACCATAGAACGCTCACTCCCACGCTGCTCCAAGATTCCCACACCATTGTACGTCTTCTCTCTGTCGTATGCAGTGGGCTAGCGGAAAAAGCAACCCCCAGGCGCAGGCATAGTCTTATTGCAGGTGACGGAGTAATATACAAGCTGTGACAGCTTGAACTCACGGCAGGGATTGCATGGCATAAGACTCGCCACGGTGACTCCTTCTTGATATGCACGTATCCGCAAAGCGCAACCGCGTAGCGCAAGACTCTACCGCAGACGAAAGGAACGGCAGGATGTTCGATCAAGCGTTTAAAGATACGTTTGAGCAGCAAGGCTATGTCATTGCGCGCGGCTTGTTTCCGCCGGACGAGGTAGCGGCGCTCACGAATCACTACATGCACTTGCGGCAGAGCGGCAGCTATAAGGGTGATTCAGCCGGCGTAGAAGCGCCGAACGGCGACCCGGCGGCAGACCCTCTCAAACAGTTCCCCCGCATGATTCACATGCACCGTTGGGATGATCTCAGCCTGCGATGGATGCTGGACCCGCGCTTTCGGGAGGGCCTGGCGACGCTCTTGGGAGACGACCCGTTTGCGGTGCAGTCCATGATCTACTTCAAGCCGCCGGGTGCGCGCGGCCAAGCCCTGCATCAGGACCAGTTCTACCTGCAAGTGCAGCCTGGCACCTGCATGGCGGCCTGGCTTGCCCTCGACGACTGCGATGAGGCGAATGGCTGCCTGCAGGTGGTGCCCGGCAGCCACACCCTGCCCGAACTCTGCACCGAAGAGGCC
>VXOZ01000471.1 GCA_009839775.1 Chloroflexota bacterium
GTGGAACAATGCTCTCTACGTTGCTGTTTGGCATCGGCCTGTTTTTCGTGGCTCCGATGCTCGTTGCCGGCATCTTTGCCAATCAAATCGGCAACGCCGTGCTGTTGAGCATTGTTGAAGGACTATTGCGTCTATTGCTGTTGATTGGATACCTCTGGCTGATTGGAGTTACACCGAAGATTGGGCGCGTCTTTGCGTACCATGGCGCCGAGCATAAGGCGGTGCATGCCCAGGAGCGGGGACTGGAACTGGAGCCCGAGTCCGTGCAGACGTGCTCCACCGCGCATCCGCGCTGCGGCACGGTTCTGATACTGGTTGTTGTCGTGGTCGGCGTCGTTTTGTTCGCGCTGCTGGGACATCCGCCGCTGTGGTTGCGTATACTATCGCGTATACTGCTCGTGCCGGTGTTGATTGGGCTTTCTTACGAATGGCTGCGCTTTTCGGCAAGACACTTCCAGCAATTCATCGTGCGGGCACTCGTATGGCCGGGCCTGCTGCTACAGTCTCTAACCACGCGGCAGCCCGCTGACGATCAGGTTGCCGTCGCCATAGCCGCGCTGCAGGCCGTGATCGCGGCGGATGAGAAAGCACTGCAACCGACCCCGGCGAGCGCTTGAGAAACTGCCTGAGGACATGTGACTAACAATGCTAGAGAAACTCGCCGAAATTGAATCACGTTACCAAGAGCTTAACCAGCTCATGGCTGAGAGCAGCAACGACATTCCTCAGCTCACTGCCTATGCAAAAGAACAGGCGTCGCTGGAGGAGGTAGTGCAGCTCTATAGCAACTTGCAACGCGTTGAGAGAGAGACCGCAGGCGCCGAGGAAGTGCTGGCTGAAGAAGAGGATGACGAACTCTTGGAGATGGCGCGTAGCGAGTTGCAGGAGCTTGCGCACGAAAAGGATGCGCTCCTGGAGCAGATTCGGGCTGCGCTGGTGCCGAAAGACCCAAACGACGACCGCAACGTGATTATGGAAATCCGCGCGGGCACCGGAGGGGAAGAAGCCGCGCTCTTTGCCGCCGACCTCTACCGCATGTATAGCCTTTATGCGGAGAAACAAGGGTGGAAAACGGAATTGCTTTCTTCCAACCCAACCGGAATAGGTGGCTTGAAGGAGATGATCTTCCTTGTCAAAGGACAGGGCGCCTATAGCCGGCTGAAGTTCGAAGGAGGGGTGCATCGGGTGCAGCGCGTTCCCGTTACGGAGACGAGCGGTCGCATCCACACGTCTACCGCCACGGTCGCCGTCTTGCCTGAAGCGCAGGAGATTGATGTCAGTATCAATCCGGACGAACTATCAATCGATGTCTACCGCGCCAGTGGTCACGGCGGTCAAAGCGTCAATACTACCGACTCTGCCGTGCGCATTACGCATCTTCCGACCGGCCTGGTAGTCACATGCCAGGATGAACGCTCGCAGCAGCAAAACCGGATGCGGGCGCTGGCGGTCTTGCGCGCTAGGCTGTTGGAGATGGAACAACGCAAGCAACAAGAGGAAGAAACGGCCATGCGCCGCAGTTTGGTCGGCACGGGCGAGCGCAGCGAGAAGATCCGCACCTACAACTTCCCGCAGAACCGCGTTACCGATCACCGCATCAACCTCACCATCTACACGTTGGACCAGGTGGTGGACGGTAATCTTGACGGTATGGTTGACGCACTTGTGACCACTCACGAATCGGAACGCTTGGCTACGGCCGGAGCGGGGACATGAGGTTGCGTTTGGAAGCCACGACCCGTCTTCCGGCCGTACAAGCCATCGAAATCGGCAATTGCCGCGCCGGTAGTACTCCCCTCGCGTAATGTATGCAGAGCAGATTTACGTTTGCCGCTGAGAGCCACGTAACGTGCTCACTATCCGGGATGCTCTCGCTTGGGCTTCTCGCCGTCTAGAGATAAACGGCATCGCCTCGTGCGCCCTGGATGCTCGTATTCTCCTACGGCATGCTCTGGGATATTCCGATCTGGACGTAGCTCGGGGCACAACGTCTCTCTCCGAGGAGCAGGATGCCACCTTTCGGGAGCTTATATCACGACGGGCGCAGAGCGAGCCTGTCGCGTATATCATTGGCAAGAAAGAATTCATGGGGCTGGAATTCGCCGTAGATCAGCGCGTACTCGTTCCTCGACCGGAAACTGAATTACTCGTAGAGAAAACCCTTGCGCTCTTTGGCAGCACATACGGGTCGGCTCCGCCTCCTACGACAGTGCTCAGTGACGAGTCTCATCCGCTCATTGCCGATATAGGCACCGGCAGCGGCGCGATTGCCGTCAGCCTTTCCAAGCATCTGCCGCGCGCGACTGTCTACGCCACGGACATATCCGCCGACGCGCTGGCGGTTGCTCAAGAGAGTAGTGTGGCGCATGATGTTGCAGGGCGAATAGTCTTTATCCAAGGGCACTTTCTGCAGACGCTTCCCAGGCCGGTTCACGCTATTGTCTGCAATCCGCCGTACATTCCTCAGGAAGAGATAACTGGACTGGAACGAGACGTCCGAGACTATGAGCCGACTGTCGCGCTCTCCGGCGGCACGGACGGTCTTGATGCCTATCGAAGTATAATTCCCGACCTTTCTACCTACCTTCTGCCTGGTGGATTCGCGCTCTTTGAGATAGGATTTGACCAAGCGGCGGCATTGAGGGCGCTCGCCGCCCGCCACTTGCCGGGGGCTCGTGTTGACGTGTATCAGGACCTGGCTGGCTTTGATCGTGTAGTGCAAGTCTCACAGGTTGTACCCGCCGATCCAGAGAACTGAGCACAGCGCTCTCACGCTGCTATGTGTCGAACTAGTGACCCTATGAGGATGAAAAGGCTATGCGCATTACCGACGTACGCGCCATCTGTACCGCGCCGGCAGGCCTCGCGCTTGTCGTCGTCAAAATTGAGACGAGCACGCCCGGCCTCCACGGCTTGGGCTGTGCGACGTTTAGACAGCGCCCACTAACCGTTGTAACTGCTGTCAATGAATACTTGCGTCCCTTCCTCGTTGGCAAGGACCCATCCGCCATCGAGGACATCTGGCAGTCGTCCTACTTGAGTTCCTACTGGCGCAGCGGCCCGGTGCTGAATAATGCCCTTGCAGGCGTGGATGCGGCGCTGTGGGACATTAAGGGCAAGATCGCGAACCTGCCCCTGTACCAGCTCTTTGGCGGTAAGTGCCGTGACTTCGTCCCGCTCTATACATCCGCCGGCGGCGACGATGTGTACGCGGCGGAAGAGTCCGTGCGTGGGTGGATGGAACAGGGGTACCGCTACGTGAAGTGTTCCACGACCGAGCCGGGATACAAGAGCAACAGCGCCGGCAGCAACGCCACCGGTTGGCGGCGCGCGTCTCGAGGCGAGACTGCCGGCAAATCAGGTGAAGAGGCCTTTGAAGTGGACCACAGTGTCCTGGAGGGCGCCTGGGAGCCGACACCGTACGTGCGCCAATTGCCGCGGCTCTTCGAACACCTGCGCAACCAATTGGGCGACAGTGTGGAATTGATCCATGACGTGCATGAGCGCATTCCGCCTATTCAGGCAATTGGCCTGGCCAAAGCGCTTGAACCGTACAACCTGTTCTTCTTGGAAGACTCGCTTGCGCCGGAGGATAACGCCTACTTTCGCATCATGCGCCAGCAGACCTCGACCCCCATCGCCATGGGCGAACTCTTTGTCAACCAGGCCGAGTACGTGCCCCTGATTCAGGAGCGGCTCATCGACTTCATACGGGTCCACATCTCCGATATT
The DNA here is from genome assembly GCA_009839775.1 of Chloroflexota bacterium. Lineage (GTDB taxonomy): Bacteria > Chloroflexota > UBA11872 > VXOZ01 > VXOZ01 > VXOZ01. The sequence continues at coordinate 3,733 of VXOZ01000471.1, forward strand.
GGGGGCATTTCAGTGGCCCGTAAATTGGCTAATTTCTGTGAATTCTACGGCGTACGCACGGCCTGGCACGGCCCGGGGGACGTTTCGCCGGTGGGTCATGCGGCCAACATGCATCTGGATTTTGCCTGCCACAACTTCGGTATTCAGGAACAGCACTTGTTCAACCAAGCCGCGCAGGACGTGTTTCCCGGTATGCCGGAGATTCGCGACGGCGCGATGTGGTGTAACGAGCGCCCCGGTCTCGGCATCGAGCTCGACGAAGAGCTGGCCGCGCGTTTCCCCTTGCCGGAAATGCCGTACGGCGGCGGCTGGGCGCCCCTGCGCCGCGCCGACGGCACCGTTAACCGGCCGTAGGGCGCGCCATCCTGAACCTGCACGATGTCTTCTCACGCGAGAAGCGGCGCACTGGGGCTTATTGCGAAAACTCCCTCTATCTTTGCCATTGACCCATCTGTTAATGACGGGATTTGCGTGCTTGCCTGCTATAATTAAGCAGACAGTTCAATTGCTCCCTTCGCAAAGCAAACACCTGCGCCTGTAGCTCAGTGGACAGAGCATCGGTCTTCGGAACCGAGAGTCGGGGGTTCGAATCCCTCCAGGCGTACCCAACAGCTTACGCGTAGCATCCGAGCGGAAGGAATCACCTTTCCGCTCTTCTTTGACCGGCCCCCAGGCGGCTTTGAGCGGTCGGAATTGCGTAGTCCGGCGCAAGGGGACTTTGTGAAGACTAAATCTGACGACAGCGTAATTCGCGCGACAGACTTAACCAAACGGTTCGGCGAGATTGTTGCCGTAGACGGGGTCTCTTTCCAGGTCAAGAAGGGCGAGACCTACGGCCTGCTGGGCCCGAACGGCGCGGGCAAGACCACCACCATGCGCATGATTAGTGGTCTATCACCACTCACCGCCGGCAAGCTGACCGTGGCGGGCATAGATGTTACCAGCCAGGCAAGAGAGGTGCGAAACGTCTTGGGCGTAGTTACGCAGGAAGACGGCCTCGATACAGACCTTGACGCCAAGAGCAATCTGATAGTCTACGGATACACCGCCGGTCTCTCGCGCGCGGATGCGGAAAAGAGAGCCGATGCGGTGCTGATGTTTTTCGACTTGACCGACAAAGCGCATGAGGAAATAGACTATCTTTCCGGTGGTATGAAACGGCGTCTCGCAATTGCGAGGGCCTTCATGACGAGTCCACGAGTCATCGTACTGGATGAGCCCACGACCGGACTGGACCCGCAGGGCCGCAATCGCGTGTGGCAAGAGTTGGAGACAATGAAGCAAGGCGGCGTGACGATCCTCATGTCCACGCACTATATGGATGAGGCCGCGGCCTTGTGCGACCGGCTCGCCATCATGCACCATGGCAGGATCCTCGCCGAAGGCACGCCGGACGAGTTGGTTAACCGGCACGCGGGCTCTGAAGTGGCTCAGGTGCGGGTTTCCAACGGCGTGCGCCGGGATGTGGTGGACTGGATCGGAGATGCCGGTTTCGACTATCGGGACGCCGGCGCGGTCATCACCGTCACCTCCCGCAACGGCGCGCGCCCGGACCTCTCCGGCCTGGCAGGCGTGCGTGTCTCCTACCGGCCCTCCAACCTGGAGGACGTGTTTCTCACCATGGCCGGCCGCGGTCTAACGGACGACGAATGATGGCTGCTACCGCAAGTACCTACATCGCGGGCGTCAGGCTACGGAGCATTGCAGGCATTTGGTACCGGCACTTCCTCGTGCTAAGGCGCAATTTGCTTACGTCCATATCCTGGTACTTCGTTGAGCCTTTCGTGATTCTCGTGGCCATTGGCATCGGCGTGGGCACCCTGGTGAATGATGTTCAAGGCGTGCCATATGCGCGCTTTATTACTCCCGGCGTCATCGTGGGCTCCGCCATGTTTCATGCCGTGTTCGAGTGCGCCTGGGGAGGATTCATGCGCATTCAGAAAGGTGTGTATGAAACCACGCTGACCGCGCCGGTGAGCACGCGGGAGGTCGCTATGGGCGACATTTTCTGGTCTATGACCAGGACGATTGTCACGGCGGTGTGCATAGGGACAGTGGCAGCGGCATTTGGGTGGATTGACAACTTGTCCGGCGTGGGCGTCCTGCTGCCGGCGGCGCTGGTTGGCGTGCAATTTGGGGCGCTGGGTCTCATATTTGCCGCGCTTTCTCCAAACGTGCACATCCTTTCGCTGACCTTCACCGTGGTGGCTAGCCCTCTTTATTTCTTAAGCGGCGCGTTCTTCCCCATCTCGTCCATGCCGGATTGGGTGGAGCCGCTCGCCTGGGCCGCACCCCTCACGCCTTCCGTGCACCTGGCGCGGGGATTTGTCACTGGAGACCTGGCAATGTCGCACTTGTTCGCCGGCCTCTACGTCGTCGCCTGGATCGCCGTGCTTTTCCCAATCGCCGCCACTCTCTTGCACCGCCGGCTGGTGAAGTAACGCCTGCCCCTCCGCCTGGATGAGGGGTGCTAGCGGTACAATCTACCGAGAGCGCTTTGCGGCTGCGGCCGCCGCGTAGTGGCATGCGGAACCTATTGCTAGCCAGCTTATTGATGCCCCGCACAGCGCAGAGTAAGCGGATGAGTGTAAGCAGGGCTACACTCGATCGACCGCCAAAGTGCTACAGTGAAAATACGAGGGAAATGGGTCTGGGTAGAGGTAGCCGACGCGCTATGGTCTAGCGTATTGCAGTCTGATACCTACATTCCTGCTCTAACGGGGGCGCAATCTGACTCAAGATGGCAGCGGCGTTTTCTTGTAATTCTTCCAAGGAGGAAGCAGTATGCGAACGGTTCGGGATTTAGCGCTACGGGCGGCGCAGAGCCAAGACGAGGCCTTAGCCCCAAAGGCAGGTGGCAGCTTGTGGGCGGCTGTAAGACTGCGAGGTTCCGTGCTCGGCCTGTTGGCAATTGTCGCCGTGCTTCTGCTCTCTTCATGTGGCGTAGTCACCACAGTTGAACCCAAAGAGGAGCCCGCCCAGGAGCAACCCGACGTTGTCCGCGACTACGAGACGATTGTCGCCGATCTTCAGGATAACGCCTCAGACTTTGTGTACGCCATCGGCAAGCCGGGCGGACAGATTACGTATTCCACTATCGGTGAACCGCTTACCTTCAACTTGGCAATTGCCAATGATGCTTCGTCATCCGGGTACCTCAGCTACCTTTTCGAGGGCCTCACCGAGACCTCATGGTTGACCAATGAAGTGGAACCGGCCTTGGCGGAGTCCTGGGAGCACTCTGAGGACGGATTGACTTGGACCTTCCACTTGCGCAAAGACGTAACCTGGCATGACGGTGAACCCTTTACGGCTCACGATGTCGAATTCACCTTCAACCGCATCATCTACAACGATGACATTCCCACGAATGATCGTGCCGCTTTCACGTTCCGCTACATCGACGCGGAGAGCGGTGAGTGGACGGAAGGCCGCATGACCGTGCGCACGCTGGATGAATATACCGTCGAGTTCGTCCTGCCGGTATCCTTTGCGCCGTTCTTGCGCTCCATGGGCCAATCGATCTATCCCAAGCACATTCTCGAGTCGTATGTAAACGACGGCACGTTCGAATCCGTGTGGGACATTGAGACCGACCCGCAGGAGATCATCGGCACAGGGCCATTCACAATTGAACGCTATGACACTGAAGAGCTGCTGGTGCTGCGGCGCAATCCGAATTACTGGCTCAAGGACGCTGCCGGCAATTCCCTGCCGTACCTGGATTCAATTGTCTATCACATCGTCGAGGACTTCGAGACCGAGCTGGAAATGTTCCAGGCCGGTCAGACCGACGCCCACGGGGTCTTGGGCGAAGAGTATGAACACCTGAAGCCGTTCGAAGTCGAGGGGAACTACACTATCTACCGGCGCGGCCCTGGCTTTGGGACGTCGTTCCTCACCTTCAATATGAACCCGGGTTCCAACGCCGAGACCGGCGCGCCGTACGTTGCGCCGGAAAAGCTGGCGTGGTTCCAAAACACGCAGTTTCGCCGGGCGGTTGCCCACACCGTTGACAAAGCTGCGATCGTTGCGGATATCCAGCATGGGCTCGGCTATCCGCAGTGGTCGTCTGTCAGTCCGGCGGCCGGCGATTTCCACAATCCCGGCGTGCGCCGTTATCCCTATGACATCGCTGCGGCCAAGCAAATCCTGGATGAGCTCGGTTGGGTGGATACCAACGGCGACGGCATTCGCGAGGACAAAGACGGCAACACCATCGAGTTCACGCTGGCGACGAACGGTGACAACAGCGTGCGCGCGGCCATCTCCCAGCGCCTTGCCGCTGGCATGCTGGCGGTTGGCATCAAAGCAAACTATGTGTCAGTCGAGTTCGGCGTGCTCGTGAACCAGTTGACCGCCACATACGACTGGGAAGCCATCGTCATTGGGCTGACCGGCGGCACGGACCCGTACAGCGGTATCGCGGTCTGGCATAGCAGCGAATTCCTGCACCTCTGGCACCCCAGCCAGCCGGAACCCGCTACCGACTGGGAGGCGGAGATCGACGAACTCTACATCCAAGCCAGCCAGGAGCTCGACCACGCCAAGCGCGTCGAACTCTACCACCAGGCCCAGGCAATCGTCGCCGAAAACCTGCCCCTCATCTACACCACCCAAGGCGAACGCCTCACCGCCACCCGAAACGTGTTTGGGAATACGACTCCGACGCTGTATGGGCTGTGGGACATCCGATACTTGTACCGGTTGGATCAATAGGGATCGACAGGAAAGCCTGGGGTCAATAGCACTCTAGTCCAGGAGCGGGGGGGGGGGGGGGGGGGGGGGGGGGGCCCGGGGGGGGCGGGGGAATAAAAAAAATCA
>VXOZ01000100.1 GCA_009839775.1 Chloroflexota bacterium
AGTCTGGCTGTACACATACTCCGTAGTTTGATTGCATGCGGAGGATCGATCCTCCGTTTTCATTATCGCTTGCAGACATTCGGCTTGACGGCGGAACGACTACAATAGCGATCAAGAGAGATGGAACCAAATGGCGCCATGCTCTGTGCAGTCTGAAATGTGTGCCACGTGAGGGTCTGTGCAAGCCCTAAGCCAACCCGATGGGAGGACAACGCCATGAAGGTAGTCGTGACAGGCGGCAGCGGCGGCATAGGACGGTACGTCGTACGGGAACTCTTGCAGCACGGGCATGAGGTCGTTTCCTTTGATCGGGTGAGGCCGCCTGAACCGGAGCCCGGCGTGCACTATCGCCTCGGCGACCATGAAGATGAAGGCACGGTTTTTGAACTCCTGGCTCCCGCCGAAGCAGTAGTGCACCTATCCGCCATTCCTGCGCCCGGCACCCATGCCAACGCGTTCGTCTTTCGCACGAACGTGATGGGCACCTACAACGTGTGCGAAGCCGCGGCTACCCTAGGGCTTAAGAAGATCGTTGCCACCAGCAGCATCAACGTACTCGGCATGGGCTTCCGCTACCGTGACTTTTCCCCGCACTACCTGCCGGTGGACGAGGAACACCCCGACCTGCCGCAAGACCCCTACGGCCTCTCCAAAGTCGTGGGAGAAGACATCGTGGACATGGTCCATCGCCGCACGGGCATACCCGCGGTGTCCATCCGCCCGTCGCACGTGGTCATGCCGGAGACCTGGCCGGACCGTATGGCGGCTATGAAAGCAGACTTTAACGTCTACTTCCGCGGCATCTGGGGTTACTCCGACGTGCGCGACTTGGCGGTGGGATTCCGCCTGGCTTTGGAGACGGAATCCGCCGTGCAGGGCGCCTACTACATCGTGGCCGACGACGCCTTCTGCCCCGCGCCTCTGGCTGAAGCCGCGCCGCTGGCCTTTCCAGACATTGGAGACATGGCGGCTCACCTGACCGGTACGGAGTCCGGCATCACGAACGCCAAGGCGAAGCGCGAGCTTGGCTTCGAAGCGCAGTATTCCTGGCGGGACTTTGCTTGAGCAAAGTGCCCATAGCTAAAGTGCAACCTGTGCGTTCCGCGGGCTGCCAATTGCATACATAGTATAGCCTGCATTCGCCTTGTCTTTAGGCGAAATTGCTATACTTTAAACGTGTTCTCTGGCTTAATGAGGAGCACTGCAGTGGCGCTACCAATAAAATTGACCAGCCTGGCATCCTGTGCCGGTTGAGCGGGCAAACTCGGCCCCGCCGAGCTCGCGCAGGTGCTGCGCGCCTTCCCTTCACAAGCGAATAGCAACCTGCTGGTGGGCCTCACCGCGCCCGACGATGCTGCCGTCTATCGCATGAGCGACGAGCAGGCCATCATCAGCACGGCGGACTTCTTCCCGCCGGTGGTAGACGATCCTTACGCCTACGGTCAGATTGCCGCTGCCAACGCCCTGAGCGACGTCTACGCCATGGGGGGCGAGCCGCTCTTTGCCTTGAACCTCGCTGGCTTTCCGGACGACCTCGACCTGGACATCCTCGGCCGCATCTTCCAGGGCGGCGCGGACAAGGTGATCGAGGCTGGCGCCGTGATCGCGGGCGGGCACACCGTGACGGATGAGGAACCAAAATATGGTCTGGCAGTAACCGGACAGGTGCACCCTGACCGCATCTTTACCAAGGCCGGCGCGCAACCGGGCGACGTGCTGGTGCTGACGAAACCCATCGGTACCGGCGTGATCACCACGGCCCACAAGCGCGATTGCGTACAACCCGCCCACCTTGCCGAGGCCGTCGCCAGCATGTGCCGCCTGAATGGCGGGGCCGCGCGCCTCTTCCAGCAGTTCACCGTTCACGCCTGCACAGACGTCACCGGTTACGGCCTGCTCGGCCATGCCATGGAGATGGCGCGGCACGGCAACGTGCGCTTTGAAATCGACGCACAAGCCGTCCCGCTGCTGACCGGCGCGTTAGGCTATGCCCAAGACGACGTAGTGCCGGGCGGTCTCGACCGCAATCGCGCCCACCTGGAAGATGAGGGGTTGCTTTCGCTGGACGCGGACATCCCACCCGCGCTCGCCGCGCTCCTCTTCGATCCCCAGACCAGCGGCGGCCTCTTGGCAGCCGTACCACCTCAACAGCAACCCCAACTGGAAAAAGAATTCCGCGCCGCCAACGAGCCGCTCTGGATTGTCGGCAAGGTATGCGAGGGAACCGGCATTACGGTTACTGCGGCGTAGCAGAAGAGTCAGCGCGGGTTCGAGCCAGTCTCTGCACACAAGGCTGACGCGCCACCCGCGTTACCTGGCAGCAATCACTCGCGCGGAACGGCAGTCTCATACTCAGTTCGCCAAATGACCAGATCGGTGTTGACTCTACCGTCCGGCTCTTGAAAGCGGGCGTGGCAGGTAAACCCGTTTTTTTGGAAGGCGCGCTGGCTGCGGTGGTTATCCGCCATGACGGGGGCGAATATGGCGTCGGCCCGCTCGCGCTGAAAGCCAAAGCCTACGAGCAAGCGGATGGCCTCCGTCCCGTAACCCCGGCCCCACAGCTCCTTCTCGCCGATCATCAGGTCGATGCGGCGCAGGTCCTTATCGGGAAACTGCGCAACAATCCGCTGCAAATTCATCCGTTGCAGCCAGCACTCGCCGATGGGATTTCCATCTACTTCCATGATGAAACAGTAGGCATGGGTGGAAATCCAGCGGTAGATAGTCTGCAACTCCTCTAACGTGCTCTCCTCGAAGGGGTTGTGATCGGCGAGTTCCATCACGGCGGGATCGTTATTCCACTTAAGCAGAATGTCCCAATCGCCTTCACCCATGGGACGCAGTGTCACTGCCGTTCCCCGCAGGGTGACGGCATGAGCCTTCATCGTCGCGGGACGACGCTCAGGCGTGGGTTGCAGTTCCGGGATGACGGTTTCCATAAGCGTAGTATACTAAGTGCAAGCCAGATTTGAAGGATTGGTGGAAGAGTAGAGCAAACTCATCATTCCATCCGGTACGTTTTCCCAAAGGGCCGCATAAGGAGCACACACCATGAGTCAGGTGCAAGAGCGAGTCGTTACTGTAGATATCGATGAGCGCTGGCTGCCGCCTGCGCCGCACCGTGAGAAGATACTCGAAAAAGTCGCACTGGGCCGCGCGCACATCGAGGAGGCCGGTCACAACCAGCCGCCGCTCGTCTATTTTGAGGACGGCGGCATGATGGAACTCCCCCGCGTGCGCTGGGCCGGCGGCAACCAATTCGTGCCGGACCTTTCCGAAGGGGGCGCAGCGCGAGGGACCCACTATACCGACGTCTGCGGCAGCATTGACGAACTGAAGCGCATCGAAGAGGAAGAGCCTGTGCGCGTGCAAACTGACGTCGAGCACATCACCGAACTTCTCGACGACATTCAGCACATGATGGAGCGCATGCACCGCCGCTGGGACGTCTACAAAGAAGCCGCCGACGCCCTTATGGCCGTGGCGCAACAAATGCAGGAGATCACCGGGCCGGACGTGCCCGGCGGTCTCGCTAAGCTGGCAGAGATGCGCCAATTCCTCTTAGAGCGTCCGGAGGAAGTCGCCGACAACGTGCCGTGGCTGCACAAGACCGCGGAAGAAGTGCGTTCCGTCGCGGGCAACAACGAGCAAACGCTCTACGCCTACCGCGAGGCCTGGATCGAAGCCGGCGCCAAGTACCTGCACGTCAAAGGTAGCCGCGCGTGGAATTCCGATAACGGTGAGTCTTCTTGAACGTGACGCTTAGCTGACACTTATGTCATTCCGAGCGAATGCGAGGAATCTAAAGCCGCGGTACAACTCAGTCGGGTCCCCTACACAGGGAAGCTGTTTGAATCACTACAGAGCTTAGAGAACACGAGCAAATCGTCCTCACTGCCGTCGTTCGCGACGATGAAGGCAAATGCTTGTACGCAGGGGATGTCGGCAAAATCATACATATCCATCCCGAAGAGAGAGCCTTTGTAGTCGAATTCATGGCCCAAGACGGCGAGACTGCAGCCATCGCTACGGTTCTGCCATCGCAAGCGCGCCCAGTAACCCGTGCGGACCACACAGACTCCCAGATCATATAGGCCGACGTGTATGCAGAATATCCAATCCTGCAACGGCGATTGCCGCACGAGTGATCGTCTTGGCTTGCGTGGTTCGCGCTAGAGCCTTACCCCGAGTCGCCGCTCGGCAAGTGCGGTATGAGCCAGGCGAGGAAGGCGTCGGTGCTGCGGGACTGGATCGTTATCTTGCCGGGGCCGGTCAACTCCACCACCAGGCCCTCACCGCTGAAGAACGTTGACTTCAAGCCGCCCACGCGCCGCACGCTATAGCCGACACCCTCAGCGAATGAGACCATGTGGCCTGTGTCTACAGTGTAGGACTGCCCAGCCTCCAGCATGATTTCATGGATGGCGCCGTAGCTGGAAAGGAACACGGTGCCGCTGCCGCTAATCCTGAGCAGAAAGAGGCCCTCGCCGGAGAAGAACGTCTTGGCGCCGCCCCACGAAGAGTCCACCTCGATGCCGGCCGTGGAGGCGATAAACGAGCCCGACTGCGCAAAGATGACCTCATTGTTGAGCTCAACCGCATAGATGTCGCCGGGGAGACTGGGCGCAAAGTTCACCTCTCCATCCTGGGATGCGGTGAACGTGTTGATGAAGAAGGACTCGCCGCCCAGGAACTTGCGCCGCAAACCGCCAAATAGCCCGCCGCGCATACTGGTCTCAATCTCGATGCCGCTCGACATGCTGACCATGGCGCCGGCCTCAGCGCTCACATTCTCTCCGGCAGCCAGTTGCAAGTTGAGTAGCGCATACGACGGACGGTGAAAGATCTCGTATTCCACAAAAGGCCTCCTTGTGGGAATCACCCAATATCGCACTTCAAACCTAGCGTACCCCAACCACCACATGCTGCGCACCTGGAGATGATTTCACCATCACGGGCTGCGCTGCAATTGCGGTGCGTGGTTCGACGCCCTACGTGCCTTCGAGCAGGCTGATCAGCATCAAGAAGCACGTTCGCTCCGGCAAGGGGCAAGAAGCCTAAAGGGACTCATAGCGTGCGCAAAATTGGTGGCCCGTTGTGACCCTCAAAGCTAGTAGCGTTGCAACACACAGGCAGGCCGCCGCGATACGCACAGCACCTTCCGGCACTGTAATTTGCGGCAGCGCTTTGCTACCTGATGTTTTCCGCCAAAGCCGCCAGATCTAGCTCGGGGATATTCGTGCTAAGGACGTGAATCCGGCCTTGCGCAACCCAGACCAGCATGCGCTCATCGTCATCCACACCAAAGAACCGCACCGCAGTCGCGGAGCCGACACTCACTTCCTCCGACATACCCTCCACCAGCGGCAACACCAGCGTACTCTCCCAGTCGTCAATCGCGCGCAGTTGCGCGGCCAGTTCCGGAGGCAGAATCTCCAGTTCCAAAAGCCCCTCGCGAATGGAGTCCATGTCTATTTCGTCAGGCACCGCAAGTGTTGGGCTGGTAGTTTGGATGAAGCGCACGCCTTGCTCGGCGTCCTCCTTGGTAGCATAGAACAGCATCCCCACCTGGGGCATGGTCACGCGGAAGACCGCACCCTCCATATTATCGGGCAGAATGGTGCCGTCGCCGCCCAGCGCCCAGATGTAGTTGCGCGCCACCGGCAAATCTATCGTAAATGAGGCTTCTTCCTCATCGGTAATCATGACTTTGGGCTCCGGTTGCAAGGACTCAGGCAATGCAGAGAGTCGCGCCATGCGAAAGCCCAGGGCGTCCTCAGCCTCATCGAGCGTGACCTCACGCGGTTCCCCGTCTCCCGTCGGCTCTTCTACCCATTGGATAAGCTCGGCGTCCGGCTCCGGCAAGGAATCCAGGAACTCCTGCGTGAGCTGTACGGTTTGCACCTCTTGCACGCGGAAGAGATTGAGGAACTGCTGGCCCGCGTTACGGACGGATGAGAAGATCACCAGGAGTAGAATAAGCACGCCTATCGCCAAGGCGGAAAGCCCTACCCATGCTCGTCTATCCAGTGCGCCCATTGTGTAGACCTCCGCTATACCAAGTCACGCAGCGATTTCCGACAGTGCGGTGCGCGCGTCTGTGAAGTTGGGAACCGAGCCTCATTCTACCTGTTCAGCCTGAGAAGTACCTAAGAAATGCGTCTGAACATGCAGCGGTGTGTGCGCTCTGCCGGGGTTCAATTCGTGCGCGGAAGCCGAGCGAGGCCAGCTGCTGCAACGTCAAGCGGGCGATTCAGGCTGCGCAAAAGGTCCACGTGCCGGTTCTGCCCCCTGTTGTCCAGTACGCGCGGCATGATACGTATGGGCTATAATGGACAGAGAAGGCGTGAAATAGTGCCGCCCTGCGGTCACCCACACTCCTTTAGCGCATCCAGTCAACAGGAAGTCCGCTTCCCGTCGGTTCGGCGTTTTATAAGAGCGTTCTCAACGTTGGCAACGCGACCACGCATTTTGAATGGGTCTCCAGTGCACTTGATGATCCAATTTATTGATCGGTTACACGCACCTACGCACACGTTGCATGCCGGTTCCAAATCTCATTCTCGTTACCTTCATTACGGGCTCGCGCAGAGAGGACACTTCCGGTGACACAAGAGTTAGCGATTGAAACGCGCCAGCTAACCAAATTCTACGGCAAGAATCGCGGCGTGGTGGACCTGGATCTCGACGTGCGCCGCGGGGAAATATACGGCTTTGTCGGCCCCAACGGCGCGGGCAAGACGACCACCGTCCGCCTGCTGCTCGACCTGATCCGCCCCACCCGCGGCTCCGCGACAATCCTCGGCATGGACGTGGGGAGCCAGTCGAAGGCCATCCGTGCCCGTACCGGGTTTCTGCCCGGCGAATTGCGCATGTACGACAATCTCACCGGCAGGCAACTCCTGCGCTTCTTCGGCGCGGTGCGTGGCGTGACGGATATGACGTACGTGCACGAATTGGCTGAGCGGTTGAGTACGGAACTCAACCGGCGCATCGGCACGCTGTCGCGAGGCAACAAGCAGAAACTCGGCGTGCTGCAGGCGCTCATGCACCGGCCGGACTTGGTGCTCTTCGATGAGGCCACGAGCGGGCTCGACCCGCTCATGCAGCAAGAACTCTACGGCATCCTGAATGAGTATCGCGAGCAAGGCGGCACGGTCTTCTTCTCCAGCCACTACCTGAACGAGGTGGAACGCATCTGCGACCGGGTGGGCGTGATCCGCGACGGCACGCTCATCCTGAGCGATACGCTGGAAGCTCTCCAAGAGAGGCACGTGCGTCGGCTGCGCTTGGAGTTCGCCGAACCGCCGCATGCGGACTTTCTTTCCGGTTTGTCCGGCGTGCAAAAGGAATCTCAGCAAGGCACAACCGTGATTGCGCTTGTGCAAGACAACCTGGCCGGAGCGCTTATAGAAGCGGCGCGCTATACCGTGGTGGACATCGAATACCAGGAACGGCGCCTCGAAGACATCTTTCTCCAGTACTACGACACCCGAGAGGAAAGCGATGCTGCGCAATCTTCTGCTTAAGACTCTGCGCGACCAGCGCATCCCCGTTCTGGCCTATGGACTGGGCTTGGGCGCGCTCGCGTTGCTGATTGTCGCAATTTACCCGGCTTTCGCAGCCAGCGGCGCCGAACTCGAAGAAGCTATGGAGAACCTTCCCGATGCTTACAAAGCCTTTACCGGCGGCGTGCTTTCGTTAACAGAATTCGACGGCTATTTAGTATCGCAGTACTTGATCATCTTGCCGCTGATCCTCGCCATTTTTGCCATCATCGAGGGCACCGGGGCGCTGCGTGGCGAAGAGGAGCGCGGCACGATGGACACCTTACTCTCTCTCCCCATTTCACGTAGCCAGGTGGTTGTACACAAAGCTATAGCCACGCTCTTGAGCATTGTCTTCGTTCTCATCATCATTGGTGCGGTGCTCTATGTGAGCACGCTGTTCGTGGAGGACGCTACGCTAGCGCTTGACCGACTTGCCGTTGTCCTCCTCAACACGTTCGGCATGGGCGCGCTCTTCTACTGCTTTTCGCTCTTCCTGTCCGCCTCGCTGCCGTCACGCCGCTTGGCCGGAGTTATCGGGGCCGTCTTTGCCGTGGGCGCGTACTTCTTCGACGCGATGACGGACATCGTAGAGGGCCTCTACGACTATCGTATCCTCGGGCCGTTCAACTACTTCGAACCGCTGGCAATCCTGAAGGAAGATCTCTCCTTTCAGGATTCTGGTGTGCTCCTTGGCGCCAGCCTCTTCTTCCTCTTGGTCGGCCTGCTCATCTTCCAGCGGCGGGACGTTGCTGGCATCTAACCTCAGATGGCTTGCCTGCAACCAAGTAGTCAACGTCAATGGGACGCTGCTGAGCCGCGGATGGAGTGTTTGGCTATTGCGTTGCCTTGAATCCCACCTACCCTCTTGGCAACGGCAAAGCGCGGCTACTATACTTGAAGTACGTATTGTCGTAGGGCACACATGCACGTGTTCAACCCACTTACGCCGGAGTCCACATGTCCCAGGCA
>VXOZ01000479.1 GCA_009839775.1 Chloroflexota bacterium
GTGTTCCGTTTCGGCCTTCGCTGCTTAGCTATACACGCGCACCGGTCTGGTTTCAACTAAAGCCATCCAACGTGCGAATCGCTGCAACCAAACACCCGTTCCTCATTCATCGCTGGAGTTGGCGAGCTTCCAAATCGTCCATTGCTTCCTAACGCTGTATACGAGCGGTGACACGCATCTCGCTGTATAGCCGAGCCTAGCTCGGCGACAACAATTCCAGCACCAGCAGCACGGCGATCATCAAGCTGGTAGCAGCCGCCAGCATTACGCCAAAACGCAGCGTAAGACGCAGTTCCAAGCGCGACTCTAGTTCGCGTAGGTCGGCTCTGGTAGCCATGTCGGCTATGTCCGTCCTGGTTACAAGGTCGTCCCACGACTCACCCAGGATTTCCAGCAAGGCTTCCGTCATCTCCTTGCTGTAACCCGCGCCGGTGAGACGCTCGAACGCCTTATGCGTATCCTTCACGGCCACCGTTCACTGCTCCTTCACTTGCGGAGTCTTTGTGTCGCCGCTGTGGCATTCCCTGTAGAACTCTTCTATCCGCTCCCTTGCGGATTCTATGGCATCAGCGCCTATCTCTATCCATTGTATGCCCTTTTGTTTGCGGAACCAAGTCTCCTGGCGCTTGGCGAGTTGGTGCGTGGCGTACTTGGTCTGCTGGACCGCCTCCGCCAGTGTATAGCATCCTTGCAGGTAGGCGGCAAGCTGCCGGTAGCCGGCGCTCTGCATGCTTGGCAGTTCGGTCGTCACACCTTGATCGAGCAGACACTCCACCTCCGCCACAAAGCCGCCTGCGATCATTTCATCGACACGCTCGTCAATGCGCTGGTATAGGGTATCGCGGTCGGTGCGCAGGCCGATCTGCAAGACGGGGTACGGCGGTGGACGGCGGGTACGCTGGGCGGAGAACGGTTTGCCGGAAACGAGGCAGATTTCCAGGGCACGGATCAGCCGCCGGGGATTGCGGAGGTCAATCTGTGCGGCAGCCACCGAATCCAAATGCTGTAAACGCGCGGCCAGAGCGTCAATGCCCTCTGCTAGCAACGTGCGCTCAAGTTTGGCGCGCAGCTTGGGCTGGGGCGGCACGTCAGGGAACGTCAGACCGTCTACAAGGGACTGAACATACAGCCCGGTGCCACCCACGAGCCAGGGCTGTTTGCCCCGCGCAGTGAGGTTTTCCAACGCTTGCTCAGCATGGCCGCGCCAAACGGCTACCGAAAACGAGGCGTTGTCCGCGGCAACTACATCCACAACATGGTGGGGCGCCTGCGCGCGCTCATGCGCCGTGGGCTTAGCGGTGCCAATGTCCAGACCGCGATAGACCTGGCGCGAATCGGCGCTGATGATCTCCGCACTAAACTCCGTTGCCAGCGCAACGGCGAGCCCTGTCTTTCCCGTGGCTGTTGGGCCGACAATTGCGACCAGGGCCTCAGGTAGATTAGAGGCGCTCATGGCGTGCAGAGAGTGAGATACGGTGGTGGTATCGTGCTCGGTCCATTAGGTCTGCGCGAGTGCTACGGCAAGAGTTCAATCCCAAAGTCAAAAGGCATCAGGCGCTGGATCTATTTGATTCTCACTATGCTGTGTGTAGCTGGCACGCCGGTTACATCAAACTGGCAGCCAGCACGATTTCCGGCACGTAGGCGCGGGGCGGCAAGGAGGCGATAAAGAGCGCCGCCTCGGCCACGTCCTCCGGTTGCAGCATCTTGGGAAAGGCTTCGGGCGGCGGCGGCTCCGGCCGTTTCTCCAGCAGCGGCGTCTCGCACGGGCCGGGGAAGACCACCGAAACGCGAATGCCGCGCTCGCGTTCCTCCATCATAGTGCCGTGAGCCAAGCCCCGCACGCCGTGCTTCGTTGCCTGATAGGCAATGCCGGAGACGACGTTGGGCTTCTGCACGGCATCCGACGAATAGTGGATGATCGTGCCCGCGCCCTGCTCACGCATCACCGGCAAGACCGCGTCCACTAAGTTGTACGCGACGGTGAGATTGTGGGCGATCATCATGTCCCAGTCCGCCGGCCGCATCTCCGTAAAGGCGCGGTTCTTGATATTGGTGCCTACACTGTTGACCAAAACGTCGATTGCGCCAAACTCTTCACGCGTGCGCTCGGCCATGGCGGCCACGGCAGCACGGTCGTTCGCATCTGTTGGCACTGCCAGTGCGGTGCCGCCATTCTGAGTAATCCCATCCACCAGCGCGGCCAGCTTATCGCCGCTGCGGGCCGCCACGACTACTTTCGCTCCCTCTCGCGCGAAGAGTCGCGCCGTCGCCGCGCCCATACCCGTGCTCGCGCCGCCAATGACGGCCACCCTGTCATTCAGTCTTCCCACGCTGCCCTCTACTCCCTTGGTACGTCGTCGAAACCTCGTTTACGTTTACTTTGAGACTCGTTGTGCGGCCCACTAATCCACGTCAGCGCCAAGTTCATCCAAGAGATCATGCAAGTACCGCCGGGCGCGCTTGGCCTCGTGGTGGACCTCCTCAATGGTGCCTTCCCCAAGTTGCTCGATCATGCACGGGCCGTCGAAGTCGTGGTCGCGCAGGATCGTGAAGAGCGCCTTGAAGTCCACGTCGCCGTCGCCGGGGGTCACGTCCACCGAGCCCTGGATGCCGCCGGTCTCGTCCTTGATGGACATACCGGCCACGTAGGGCGCAAGCTCTTCAAAGTCGTCTTCCGGCCGTTCGCCGGTGTAGAAGAGCACGTTGCCGGGATCGTAGAAGACCTTCAAGTTATCGGAACTGATGCGCTGCATCAGCGCCACCAAGCCGCGGGCCGTGGCCGTCACGCCACCGTGGGGCTTCATCATCACCACGATGCCTTTGCTCTTGGCGTATTCGGCGGCCTCTTCCATGAGCTCCAAGAATTGATCGTACAGCGCCTCGTCATTGGTGCCGCTATTGTGCATAAAGGTCGCGCCCAGCGAGTGGCTGTTGTCCACGTAACTATGCAAGGCTGAACGGGCATCGGCTTCCACGCCCCAGGGGATGCTTGTATAGTTTTCCAGGTTCTTCAGGTTGTATTTCTCCAGCAAGCCGGCAAGATTGCTCACCTGACCTTCCGAGGCATTGGGCGGCAAGGGCAGGCCGTCCCCCGCTGTCATGAAGCCAAAATACTGGAAGCCCGCCTGCGCCGTGCCCTCCATGGAAGCCTCCAAGGGGTACTTGGTCCACGGCCGGCTGAAACACCCAAGGTGCACCTTCATTAGATTCCTCTCTTGCCTCTCCGCTGCGTACAGGTATCCATCAAAGCTGACGGGCAGAACGTAGCACGCGGCAACGGACGCTGTCAACGCGGAGGTCAGTGGGTTCCAATGTTGTCGCACTAAAGTAGCGGGGGCCTGTCCCCGCCTGCACCCTGGCCACCATTCCTCTAGCTCGTCAAGACAAACTTGCTGGAATGCTAGGCAGTCCTTGCTTACCTCCGTCACCGGATCGATACCCTGTATACTGAGACACATGCAGGAACGGTTGCAAAAATACCTCGCCCGTTGCGGCGTGGCGTCCCGCCGCGGCGCGGAAGTCTTGATTACCCAGGGCCGCATAACCGTTAACGGCAGAACCATCACGAAACTTGGCTCCAAGGTGAATCCCGCGCGCGACGCGGTATTGCTGGATGGCAAGGCAGTTGCGCCTCCGGCCACGTTCACCTATCTGGCCCTGCATAAACCGGCCGGGTACCTCACCACCCGCGACGATCCGCATAACCGTCCCACCGTCTGCGACTTGCTGCCCACCGGCAAAAAGCGTCTTGTGCCTGTAGGCCGTTTGGATACCCAGAGCGAAGGACTGCTCTTCCTCACCAACGACGGCGCGTGGGCACACCGCGTCGCGCATCCGCGCTACGGCGGCGAGAAGGAATACGCGGTCTTGGTGAACGGCGCGCTAACCCCCCAACAGTATGATGCCCTGCGGTCGCCAATGACCTTAGACGGGTATCGGCTCAATCCCGTCGCAGTGGAGAGGATAGATCGCGAGAGCGAAAGCGGCACCTGGATCAGCCTGACCCTTACCGAGGGACGGAAGCGGCAGATACGCCAGATGCTCGCGGCAGTCGGCAAGCACGCCGTGCGCTTGATTCGCACCCGCATCGGCCCGGTGCGCCTGGGCAAGCTCGCGCCGGGGAAACTGCGACCGCTTACAGAGAACGAGATCGCGCATTGGCGCGCGCCACGGCAAAGTCCAGACCCAGAACGCGGAGCACCCACACCCGCATTATCTCGGAGTGAACCGCGGCTCTCCGACGCGAGAGGAAAAGGTGGGGATGGCACACCGCTTGCCGGTACTGCTACAGGAAAGAGCAATCGTGACCAAGACTGAAGCGCGCCTCACCGTCACCATCGACGGCACCGCGGGCTCAGGCAAGAGCGCTCTCGGTAGCCTTCTTGCCGCGCGGCTCGACTACCTCTTCGTAGACACCGGCGCTTTCTATCGGGCCTTGACCTTGGCCGCCTTGCGCGCGCAGGTGTCACTGGAGGACGGTCCTGCGCTGGCCGCGCTCGCGCGGACCCTGAATATCCGCATTGAGCCGCCAACCGCAGACGATGGCCGTCAATATACGCTCCGGCTGGGTGCGGAGGACGTTACCTGGGAAATCCGCAGCCAGGCAGTCGACGCCGGTGTCTCGCCGGTGGCGGCGCAGCCGGAAGCACGCGCCGCCTTGCTCCCGCTGCAACAGCGTCTGGCGCGACAAAAAGGGGTGGTGATGGCGGGCCGCGACATTGGCACCGTGGTCTGCCCGGAAGCCGAGGTGAAAGTGTTTCTCACCGCCGATCTGGAAACCCGCGCGCGGCGCCGCCGGCAGGAACTCGCGGAACGGGGCGCTGGCATTTCCTCCACCGAGATCGCAGAGAATCTTGCTGCCCGCGACCGCCTTGACAGCAGTAGGGACACTGCCCCGCTTGCTCAGCCTCCCGATGCCATCGTCCTCGATACTTCCCAGCTTTCCCTGGAGCAGGAAGCGGCAATAGTCCTGTCCAAAGTCGCAGCGATACGAGGCGAATTGACCGCACGATAAACGCCACCCACCGCGACGACACTAAGAAAGATGCATTTCTTTAAAGAATATCTTTGAATTCTCTTGCATCATCTTACCAGATGGGTTTATAATTGAAATCAGAGGTTCGATAACCAGTAGCAACCGGGTGGTCAGGGGGGTCAGCGTGCAGGAAGTACCCGAGAAACCTGCGCCGTTGTGCGACAAACGCCATCCGGAAGCACTCACACGAAAGGGATTCGTCATCATGGAGAATACACAGAATACCGGCAACGGTGATGCCCATAAGGGTGATGCCCACAAGGACCCGGCGGAGCAGCCGTTCTTCCGCGTCACCATCGAGTTGCGCAATTCGCCCGGTGAGGGGTTCGAGAACTTGCAGGAGACGCTGAGCCAAAAGGTGAATGCGGTGCTCGATTTCATCCGTCGCGGCATAGACATTCGCGTCGAGACCGGCGCCAAAGACAGTAAGAACAAGGCGGAGCGCATCAACATCGAATAGCCTCCGGCGACATCCTGAACCGCTCAAGAAAGGGTGAAAGCCCACGCCAGCACAGTTCCTTAGAAGGTGGCGCAAAGGGCGGCCGTTCATCCTTCGACAGGCTCAGGACGAACGGAGTAGAACAACATTTGTGGGAAAAGCCAATAACCGTTCGTGGTGAGTGGGCTTCGCGAAGCCCTTGTCGAACCATGAACGGTTATTGGCTGAGAGCTTCGCACCCACCCTCTAAGAGAACGGTACACAGGCCTCTAGGCTTAGAGGCCTGTGTTGTGTCTAGGTTGTGTTGACATTTTGCCGTCATTCCCGCGCAAGCGGGAATCCATCTTCACGCTGCGCAGATTGTCCTTCTGCGAGGGGTGGCGAGTCAGGTTACGCGCAAGTATTGTCTTTGTCAAAGGCTTTTCCTGTCACTCCGAGGAGCAAAGCAACAGTGAATTCCGCACAAACGCTTGAGATTCCTCGCTTTCGCTCGGAATGACATCAAATGTCACCACTACTTAGTCTCAAGCAGAGTTTCGGGCGCACATGTAAGCCCTGCATCGGGTGCGCCGGGGGACTGCCGGGGCTGCAACTAAATCTACTGCTGCGAGGAGCCTGGCGCGACAACGATGCGGCCCTCGCCGCCCTCAGGATAGCGCTCAGCCGTCACCACGCCGCTAAGTCCCTGCACAATATAATTAGCAATCGCCTGTCGGTAGGTGACGCCAAGTGAAATGAACGGCGCGCCGCGGTAGGGATACTGATCGCCGCCAAGCGCCAGGAAGTTGACCGTTGCTACGTGTACCGGTGCGGCTCCGGTCACTATCTCGCCATCCCGCACGAGCCACGTGCCGTCGGCAAGCCGCACGTCGCGCACACGCTCACCAGGCGTAACTACCTGCCCGTTGTCATCGAGCACCTGGGCCGTGCCGTTGGGGTCCCAGGTAAAGGTGAAGCCGGCGATCTGCGGAAAGCGGCCGGCGCCGCGTTCGACGCGCGAAACGGCGTTCTCCAGGATTTCCTTCAACTGTTCCGGCGGGATGTCCGGGACGATTGACAGGAAGTTCGGAAACTGGGTCATGCTGAAGATGTCGAGTTCGTACAGCGTGCCCGCGGGAATCACGTTGTCGTTGCGAATGCCCCCGCCATTCTGGATTGCAATCAACGCCTGGGGAGTGCCGAAACGCTCGGCCAGCGCGTTTGCCTGCCAGAGCAGCGCGTCGGCAATGAGATTCCCTTGATTGGTTTCTTGCGAGCGCACCGCGCGCCGCTGGCCGTCCAGGGGCACTTCCGTAGTGCCCACGGCGATTCGCGCCAGCGCGTCGACGAATTCGGAGACCGGCATCACCACCTGCTCCTGCACCGCCGGATGCGGCTCCACGGCGTCCGGGTAGTTGCCCCCGGCCACGCGCACCGGCCCGCTGGCCGGATCGATCGCGGTGATGGTCCCCGCCGCATCGAATTCAACGATCAAACGACCCACGTACGTGTATTGGCCGGGCGCGACCACCACCGGCACGTCGTTCCCATCGGCATCCTGGGCAAGCAGCGGGTACGGGCCCACAATGTCCTCTGCATCGCCGGGCAGCAGCAGGGCGCCTTCATTCGCCAACAACTCGTCGCCGCCGCCGGCAATCAGTACGTCAACCCCGCGCAGCGCCGCGGCGAGTTCCATATCGCCAAAGACGCTCTGTAGATGGCTGACAACGATGATCTTGTTCACGCCCGCCGCGTGGAGCGCATCGATCTCCTGCTGGATCGCCGCCGCCACGTCTTTCGCTACCCGAACGTTGCGCGGGCTGGAGAGATAGGGCAGACCCGGCGTCGTGGCGCCGATAACACCGACGCGCTCTCCACTCACCGTCAAGACGGCGCTGCGTGTGATACGGCCCGCGGCTGCAAGCGCGGCCAGCCGCGGCTCGCCGCTAAAGTCCAGGTTAACGCTGAGAAAGGGAGCAGACGATGCGGAGCCCCTGATGGCATCCGCCAAAACGTCCGGCCCGAAGTCGAACTCATGGTTGCCCAGCACAAGCGCATCGTAGCCTATGAGATCGAGCGCAATGATGTCGTAGAAGGGTTCCGGACTGCGGTCCAAGCTGGCGCTGAACTCCGGGCCCGCCTGGTAGCTGTCACCAGCGGAAAGGACCAGCACACCGCTGCCGCTCTCCCGCGCTTCCTGACGCAACTTCGCCACCAGTGTGGCAAAGCGCGCCACACCGCCGAAGTCTTCTCGATCCCTCCCGGCATGCAAGAGCTGCGATTCACCGTCATTGTTGTGCAGGATCGTGAGACGAAACGTCTGCGGCGCAGGTGTTGCCGTCGCAGCGGCCTCTGCGGTCGATTCTGAAGGAGAGCTTGGCGTGGTTGGCGGTTCGGCAAGCGCACACGCGGACAATGCAAAAGTCAGCAGAAGCGCGAGAACGAGCGTAAAGGGAAGCGCGCGCCGAGAGCGTACGGCTGTCATAGGGTCTCCTTGCTGAAGTGGAACCGACGTATGCGCACTAGTAGTCCAACAACATTGTAATCATGGGTATGTGTCACTGGCGGCGCAGGACAACGACGCAGGTTACGCGCACGTCCCGTGCGAACCTGCGCTACCCATCAATCCAAAATAGTTGGACCACTAGCATACTCCATCATAGCGAGCGGGGTGGAGACAGCGCTATTGCGGGGTAGGCGGTATATGCTGTGCCAGTGAAGTCGTAGGCTGTTCGCTTGCCGCTGTGCGCCTGATGTCGCGCACGCGCAGTACCAGCGCAACGCCCATCACGGCGATAGCGGCGAGTGAGAAGAGCGGCTGGATTGGCTCGAAATACGTCAGCGCGCCGCTGGCGCCGGCCAAAGCAAGCACCACCTTGTTGCACACCGGACAACCAATGCCGATGAAGAGCAGCAAGCCGCTGCCGAGGGCTTTAGAATCTTGCGACGAGCACGTTGCCGGCATGCCGTACGTTGCCCCCAACGCTACCGCCAAGGCCGTTATGACGCCGAGGAAAACGTAGTCCGTCGGGCGCGCTTCCAGCG
>VXOZ01000078.1:0-5196 GCA_009839775.1 Chloroflexota bacterium
CGGATATGTATCAACCCAAAGCGAATCGTCCTCGAACCATTGCGTCATGGTGCAATGCCAAGTCTTGAACCCCGAGTTTTCTGAGTACGTATCCCTTGCCTTAGTCAATGCAAGCTCAGATTAAGTCGTAGTATGACAAGATGGCTTGTTTCAGCAAATCGGCTGCTGCGGATGAACTCACATTCCAGGCCCCTGACACTGCTTTGCCCACCATCTTGCCAATCCACACGGATGTACGTTCTCCTAATTTGCCTTGCTGATCAGGCTCATCGTCTTCTTCAAGCGCAGTGAATAGCTCGCAGATGTCTTCTTCGGTCACTTTATGCTTTTCCAAGTAATCCTTTAGGCTGGAAAGGTTGTTCTTGGCCACTTGGATTTCTGCAGTCTGCGAGAATCCAGAACTTGCATAGGACAGGTTGCCTACATCCCCATAGATCACAGTTTGAAATATCTGCTGCGATCGCTCTTGAGGGAACTCAGCGAGCGATGACAAGTCAGCATCGTCTAAGAGTTCCGCCTCAATCTCAATGGAAAACTCCAGGATCCTATTTCGTACGGTCTCGAGGATACCGATTACGGCGCTCCGCGAGACCATCTTCCAAGCCCCAAAGCAGCTATAGCCAGAGTAGATGGTCTCCCCTAGCCGAAGAAATACATCCGAAGACCATCTAAGTTGAATTGTAGAGCTGTTCTTGAAATTCTGAACCATTGCATCAATCTCACCGACCCCCGCCAAGAAAGAATGGGAAGTGATGAATTCACGAACCTCTGAAGGGACTGAATAGCTGGGTATTGGGGCATTCTTCATGCCATTTCCTAGCGAGTCATAGAAATCGCCGAAAGACTGTGCGCCCAAAGTTCGATAGGACGGCAGGCTCTCAATTGAAGGGGAGCGGTTTAATTCATAGTCAGCCCATTGCGCAAGACCTTGATTCCTCATCCTAGCTGCCAGCAACCTGCACTTCCTGAGCAGCGTGGGTAGGTCAATGCTTGAATCGACTGTCGCCTCTTGAATTTCATTGATCAAACTCATGAAAACCTCATCGGGTCAGAAAGCCGAGGGAGCTAGATTGCGAAATCTATTCTGTATGCCGAAACTCTGTGAGTTTACAATCCGCCTACCTATAGGGCCTTGTCATGCAAGGTCTCCACCTGGTCGCGGGCGTGGTAGGAAGAGCGGACGAGGGGGCCGGATTCGACGTGGCGGATGCCGAGGGACTCACCGATCTCTTTGAGTTCGGCAAACTCCTCAGGGCGGTAGTAGCGTTCCAGCTTCTGGTGCTTCTTGGAGGGGCGCAGGTACTGGCCGATGGTGAAGATATCCACCCCGGTCTCGGCCATGTCGGTGAGCGTTTGGAGGATTTCGTCCCAGGTCTCGCCGAGGCCGAGCATCATGCCGGACTTGGTAAGCACGTCGGGATCGAGTTCCTTGGTGGTGCGCAGCACCCAGTGGCTGCGCTCGTAGCGGGCCTTGGGCCGCACGCGGCGTTGCAGGCGCGGCACGGTCTCCACGTTGTGGTTGAGAATTTCCGGCTTGGCGGCCACCACTTCCTTCAACGAATCGTGTCTGCCCCCCAGATCGGGGATAAGAACCTCGATGGAGCAATCCTCATTCAACTCCCGCACCTTGCGGATGGTCTCGGCAAAAATCTGCGCGCCGCCGTCTTCCAGGTCGTCGCGGGCCACCGACGTAATCACGGCGTGGCGCAGCCCCATCTGCTTCACGGCCCAAGCCACGCGGATAGGCTCGATTTTGTCCAGACCGGCGGGGCGTCCGCTCTTCACCGCGCAAAAGCTGCACGCGCGGGTGCAGGTATCGCCCAGGATCATGAAGGTGGCCGTGCGGGAATTCCAGCACTCGCTGATGTTCGGGCACCGCGCCTCTTCGCAGACGGTGTGCAGGTCGAGCCCGCGCATGATCTGCTTGAGTTCGCGGTACTGGTCGCCCTCTTTCCAGCGGACGCGGATCCACTCCGGCTTTCGTTCTAATGTTGTTGCCATATCGGCTTAGTCTGATCTGCAAGCTGCAACGTGCGTACCTATGTTCACCCTCAGAATAGCATGTTCTCCGTCGGCGCTCCCAACCGCCTTGCCACTGCAGTTGTCGGAAGTACGAGTTGCGCCCGGGCCGGTCCTCGTCACTCCTGCTTCCGTCGGAGTCCAGGGTCTAATGAAGATGGATTCCGCGCCCCCCGCACGGGGGCGAGCTTTCGCGGGAATGACGGAGTCCTTTGTGCAATTTTCATGGTAATGACGGACACTGGATGCCCGCGCGCCCTACTCTTGCGGCCGGGCCACGAAGATCATCTTCTCCTCACCGCCCGTGAAGGGGTCGGCCTCATACGAGCCAAAGACGTTCTCAACGGCAAAGTTGCACTGCGCCAGCCGCGCCTCAATCTCGTAGCGGTAGGAATACCGCATCGGGAAGGTAGTTGTAATTCTGCGAATGCTGCCGTCAGCCTGCAAGCAATCATACATATACGTGGTCTGCACCACCTGCGTTTCGCGGTCCACCTCCCACACTTCGAACTGCTGAATGGGTGCGCCAGTCCGCAGGTCTGCCAGGACGTTGCGCAGCGTCACCATGCGGTCGCGTTCGTCGTACTCCTGCGTCAGCGGATTGAAGAGATCGAGGATCAGCAACCCCTCAGGGTCGAGCATGCGATAAGCAGCCTCCAGCGCCTGTGTTTGCCTGAGCGGCGTCGTCAAGTGGGCAAAGGCATTGAGCGCGGAGAAGACAAGGCGCGCTCGTGCAGGGACCGCGGCGGACTCCATGGGTTGGCGCAGAAGCTGGAATTGCGCAGCCGGCACGCCGTACGCCAGGAACCGTTCCCGCGCTCGTGCCAGCATGGCTGCTGAGGAATCGACGCCGGTCACCGCATGGCCGCGTTGCGCGAGAGGCGCGAGGGCGCGGGCCGTACCGCAACCGAGCTCGACGATGGGACCACCCGTACGTGCCGCGAAGCTCTGCCAGAACGCGCTATCCTCGTCCCAGTCGTCGTATTCCAGATCGTAGAGTTGGGCGAGTTCGTCCGACTCAAGCATGGTACCCGTTAGGAGATCACTCCGGCGTGCTCATCTGCGTGCCAGGAAGAGGGATTCCACGACAACAGTAATGGCGGCGATCAGGATGAACATCGTCACGTTCCAGCTTCCCACCAGCATCAGGCTCAAGTTTGCCACGAGAAAGCTCGCGAGCAGAAAGGAGTGACCGGCAACCAGCACGGGATTTCCTTGCTGTAACCGCGACGGCGCAAAGCGCGAGAATATGCGATGCATAACGGGCAGGCTGGTGACAAAAACGGCGCTGAAGACACTAATCACGAAGACCACCCGGCTGCTGCTTTGGGCCGGATCTTGGGTGACCATCACCCAGAGCAGCGCGAGCCAACTCGCGCCGATCACCGCAGCCATAACTACCGCTTTCACCAGCCAGCCGGGCACGAGCGCGCGCAGCGAGAATGAGCGTACCGTTTTGGGAATGCGCCGCTGCCGCGGGCGTCGTGGCGATGCCGCGGAGGTTGGCCACTTTATAACCTCCGCAGAGCCGCCCTGTTTGGAAGAAAGGATGGATTCAAGACGCGGAGTCGTCAGCGCGGCAGAGACCTTCGAAGGTGACTTGCGGATACCGACGCGCCGCGACTGACGCTGCTCTAACGGGGAGGCCATACCGATCCTTACGCTTGGGGCAAGCAATAGGAGAGAGTGGACTCATGCTACCACATCACCCCGCACCCAACAAGCGGATAGGGAGAAGAACCGGTAGCACTCTACAGCGCGAGTGCCGTACAGCGAAAGCGATGTCTAGCACTGAAAGACAGCCCCAAGCGAGACCCTTGCGCAATCCGGACCGCGCACAACCCGGAGCGACAGCCGAAAAGACCCCTCTCCCAATACCTAACGACCCAATTGACATGCACGCTGCTTGTGACGGATAATGGTATGTCTGACTACTTATTGTGTCCGTTGGGAAAGGGAGTGACGTGGAGCAGCCCGTCTCGAATTTGTGGCTTGCTGAAGACATCTTCCAGCTTGGCGGTGTGCGGTTCGGTGATTACACCCTTGGCCGCACGACCGTGAACTCACCAATCTATATTGACCCCCGTGTCTTGGTCAGCAATCCCCATTCGCTGCGCGCCGCGGCCCAGCTTATCGCGCAGGAGACGAGCTCCGGTCAAGCGATGCGGCACCCGAAGATCCACCCGTTTACCCTCGTGGCGGGCGTGCCGTTCGGCGGGCTGCACCTGGCGACCGCCTTCTCTCTGGCCACGAATGTCCCTATGATCTACGCCCGCAGCGAAAGCGGGCAGCACCGGATCGAGGGACGCTACGAACCCGGCGAAACCGTACTCATCATTGACGATTTGATCACTTCCGGCGGCAGTATCCTGCAGACCGCGGCTATTCTGGAGGAGGCTGGTCTCGTCGTGCGCGATGCCATCGTCCTCGTGGACCGCGACCAAGGCGGCCAGGCGCGCCTAAAGCGTCACGGCTACAACCTCTATCCCATCCTGCGGCTTGAAGTTATGCTCAACCTCTATATGTCCAAGCAACTCATCGATGAAGACCAGTACCGCCGCAGCCTGGAGTACATTCGCACGCATCGCACGCCCGAAGCGCTTGAGGAGACCTCCCCGTAGCGTTGACGCGGCGCGAACGGCTCGTTCCCTTCTACCAATGTTTGCCGATCCACACGAGAAAGATTACCGCGCGACGCTACGCGCGGCGGCGCAACAGGAAGAGACCTTCCTGCAGTTGACCGCCAGCGGTAAAGCGCGCGGCGGCGCGCCGCCGTGGCAGAAAGTGGCGGTGCGTCCAGTGGTCGTCAAGGGCGAGCGAAGTCTCCAGTTCACCTATTTCGATGACAGGAAAGCCTTCACCAAGAACTACGCCGACGCTGCCGCCAATGCTGAACTCGATGAAGTGCTCACCGCTCCTTTCAGCCACTTTCACCTGCAAGCCACTACCGGCGATCTCCACGTGCGTCTCACCAAGAGAGGCAAGGCGCTGGTCTCGCATGGCAAACCTTCACGCGCGCAGCCCCAACCCGATCTGGCCCACAACCGCACGAAACGGCATCTCCTACCCGTCGGCAAGCCGGATACGTTCTTGTGGACAACCGGCATAACCGACCGCGCGGGCAACGTGCGTCCCTCGATGCGCGGCAAGTTTCGGCAAGTAAACACGTTCTTGGAG
>VXOZ01000078.1:5206-8466 GCA_009839775.1 Chloroflexota bacterium
CTGGCACGCTCTGCCTGCTGCGGCAGACGCGGAACATCCGCTCACCATCATCGATTGCGGTTGCGGTAGTGCGTATCTGACCTTTGCCGCCTACCACTACGCCAGCCACGTGCAAGGACGGCCCACGCAGGTAATTGGCGTGGATGCCGATACTGAAATCATCGCCAAGTGCCGTCGGCTGCAAGAGTCTCTGCAGTGGGAGGATTTAGCGTTTCACGAGTCCAGAATTGCGGATTTCCGACCGGTGGCCCAACCGGACGTGGTCTTGAGTCTCCACGCGTGCGATACGGCGACAGACGAGGCCATTGCGCAAGGCATCCGCTGGCAGGGCGACGTAGTGCTGGCAGCGCCCTGTTGCCAGCACGAGTTGCACGACCAAGTGCGGCATCCGGACTTTCAGCCCATCTTGCGCCACGGCATTCTCAAGCAACGCACCGCCGACATTCTCACAGATGCGTTTCGCGCGCTTGTGTTGCGCATCATGGGCTACAAGACAGATGTCGTCGAATTCGTCTCGCCGGAGCACACGTCCAGGAATCTCCTCATCCGCGCCGTGAAGACGCAGGCGCCCGGCGACGGCGCCGCCACCCAGGAGTACGTGCGCTTGAAGCAGTTCTGGGATGTCACGCCTTATCTGGAAGAGTTGCTTGGCGACATGCTGGAGCCGTATCTAGAGGTGGTGTAGCCACGCAGATGGATTCTGTGCGGCCGCGCAGCTACACTAGGCAGTGTCGATACTGGATCACGTCCAGCACAGGCTATTTCATGGTACTTCGAGAGCATGGTAGTCTCGTGCAAGACATGGGATGACTCTGCGCAAGCATTGGGACTTAAGGTGTGCACGGGGGCGTGTCCCCAACACAGTCGCATCAGAGTAGCGCGGGGGCTTGTCCCCCGCCTCTTGGTGAGAGTGGCAACGATAACCTAGGCAAGGCGCTAGCGTTTTAGAGCCGAGGAGGAAAGAGCAATGCGTAAGGTGGTTCTGACCGGGACACCGTATGAGATGGGTCGCCAGCAGGGTGAGGCGTTCGCCGACCTGGTCGCGGATGCCATTCAGTTTGTAGTCCCCGAGGGGAGATACACCGACGCTCACAGAGCGCGAGTGCTCGGGCAAGTCGAACGCAACATGGAGCGGGTCTTTCCGGAAGCGCTTGAGGAGCTTCACGGCATTGCGGACGGCGCGAACGTGCCCTATGACGACTTGCTCGCCTATAATTCCTGTCAAGAGTTAGGGCGCATGCAGCAGGGATGCACGAATTTCGTGCTCGTCACCCCCGAACACGGCATCATCCACTACAAGTCCAACGACGTGAGCCCTGAAGCGCTTAAGTTTCATGTTTACTTGGAGGCGCATCCGGACTCCGGTCACGACTTCATTGGCGTAACGTGGGCCGGGACCGTATGGATGAATTCCGGCATTAACGAGGCGGGACTCACCTACGGCGGCGGCAGCCTGCCTAATACCGATAGTGACTGGGACCATGGCCTGCCAGCCAACATCGTTCTTCGCTATTTCCTGCAGTTTCCCAATGGGGTGGATGACGCACTGGCGCTGGTCGCACGCACGCCCATCATGTCTCACGGCCACAACATGGTGTTCACTGATCCTGCCGGCAACGGCGCGGTGGTCGAGCGCACGCCTACCGCTATGGGCATTCGCCGCCTCGACGATCATGCCATCTGGGCGTCCAATCATTGCCTGGTCGACGACGTGAAACCTATGCTCCGCAAGGACAACGAGTCCTTCATGGCCAACAGCCACGGCCGCTACGACCTGCTGGAGAGACTGACTGCCGAACAGCCGCACTCCTTGGAGCAGGTGATTGCCATTGCACGGGCGCACGCGGACCCCACGTCCATGTGTCAACACGGGCCAGACATGCACACCGTCATCGGCTACGTAATGATTCCCGCCGAGCGCCGCATGCTCATTGCGTACGGGCGCCCCTGCGAGAATGAGTTTGAGGAGTACACCTTCGCGGCTGAGTCTGCGCCCGTCTCAAGCGGCGTATAGCCCGACAAGGCATGCCGGTTGCCGCGAGAATTAAGGGTTTGCGTGGCGCAGATGGATTCCCGCTTGCGCGGGAATGACGGACACGGAGTCCATTTTCACTGGTGATGAGGTCCGTCTGACTCGGCTATGCCCTCCGGCAGCGCAGGTTTGCAACCTGCGCAGCGCATTACAGCCACTGCGCCGCCGGCCACCAGACGCCCAACCGGCTGATCGGCACCTCCAGCAGTTCCCGGCTGCCCGCGATGGGATCGTGCCCGTAGGTCTCAATAAACATGCGCTCGATGCGCTCCGATAGCTCCGTCGGACCCGGCAGCGGCACGTCCACCCAGGTGTTCCCCAGCCGCTGGCTCTCAGCCATGGCAAACGAGAGTTCCAAGTCGGCGCGGGCGCCTGCCGGGCCGTACTGCACCGGCGTGCCTTCCGCTATCGCGCGGTGGGTGCTTGTAAGAATCTCCGACTTTGCCACGTCGTCCAGATTGCCGATGCCGTACGCCTTATATGGGTTCTCCCAGCGCAGACCGGGCGCACCGGTCAAATACACGTAGTCCAGTACGTCCTCGCCACCGGTATTGAGGTACTTTTCACGTATTGTCTGCGGCTCGTCGGGCTCGCCTGCCAGCAGCACCACGTCGCGTCCGGCGAGGTGCCCACTGGAGCCTTCGATCTCCCAGAGATTGGGATGGGAGTGTTTGGAAAACGGCCGCGGCGCCCGCTCGTAGAGGCACATCGTGCCCCGCATATATTCGATCCACATGGCCTCCCAGACCACCGTGGTCGACTGCTCGCCGCCATAGGTCAGGTACGGATCGGTCGGTGACTCGGCAACATAGGCCAGCACGCGCCGAACCGAGTCGCGCAGGATCATGCGCACGGCGTTGAAGCCGTGGTACGCCCCGCTCGCGTACCAGAGTCGTGACATGGAGACCTCGCCGATGTAGCCGGATTCGACAATCTTGGCCTTGAGCTGCTCCTGCGGCCACAGCCAGACTTGCTCGGCGATCTCCCAGACTACGCCGTTTTCCTGGCAGACGTCGCGAACGGCGTCGCCGACTTCCAGGGTAATGCCATAAGGGATTTCGGTGATGATGTTGATACCGCGCTTGGCCGCTTCCACGGCCACTGCCGACTGGCCGTCGGTTGGCACCAGAATGAGCGCCAGATAGGGTTTGGCTTAGTCGATCGTGGCGGCGACATTGGAAAACGACTGCTTCACCCCGTGCTTCG
This sequence comes from Chloroflexota bacterium, assembly GCA_009839775.1. GTDB lineage: Bacteria > Chloroflexota > UBA11872 > VXOZ01 > VXOZ01 > VXOZ01. The sequence continues at coordinate 8,445 of VXOZ01000078.1, forward strand.
CCGAGATCTCCTCCGCCACCGC
>VXOZ01000279.1 GCA_009839775.1 Chloroflexota bacterium
TGGTCTTGGTTGATCCTTCCCCAGCAGACCGCTGAGCCGTCTTGGCGCAGTCCGAATGTATGGTAGCTGCCGCTGCTAAGTGACACGAAACGCTCGCCCTCAGGAGGCATTGCCTGACCGTCCCCATTGTCACCCCAGCAAGCGACTGCGCCATCTGCGCGCAATCCGCACATGTGGTAGGATCCACTGCTCACTGACGTAAATCGCTCTGCTTCAGGAGGAATAGACGTGCCGTACCTATCGCTAGCCCAGCAAACTGCACTACCATCCTCGCTCAGCCCGCACGCGTGAAAGCCTCCACTGCTGATAGCCGTGAAACGCTCGTTCTCAGGAGGCAGTTTCGGACCCAAGTTATCGTCGCCCAAGCAAAAGACGGTACCGTCTTCGCGGAGACCGCACGCATGGGCCAAACCAAGTCTAATTTGCGCAAATCGCTCTCCCTCAGGGAACAATTGCCTAGAGCCACCATTGCTCCAACAGCTGACCGTGCCGTCTTTACGCAGCCCGCACACGTAAACGGACAATCGAAAAAACCCACCGCTTACGGCCGTAAAGTGTTCTTCCTTGACTGGCGTCGATTGCTTGTGTTCTTCGCTACTTGCACAAGCCGTAGTGCCATCTGCGCGTAGGCCGCACAGGGGAAAACTGCCACTGCCAAAGGCCGTGAATCGCCAATCCTTCGGAACCTCTGGGATGTGGTCAGGATGGGCGCTGCCCCAACAAGTGGCCGTGCCGTCTTCGCGCAAACCGCACGTGTAAGCGTCACCGCTGCCAATTTCCGCAAAACGTTCACCTTCCGGAGGGTTTGATCTGCCGTCGGCTGCATTTGAGGGATCCCAACAAACGGCACTACCGTCAGCACGCAGCCCGCACGAATGAAACCAACTACTGCTAATTGCGGTAAAGCGCTCCCCTGCTGGCGGTGAAAGAGGAAGAGACATTGCGCCGGCCGGGGTTAATGCTAGGGTGGCATAGCCTAATTCGACAATCGAAGGCATGAGCCAACACACTGGCGTTCCGTCAGTGCGCAGCGCGCACGTGTGTAGTAAGCCGCTGCTGATCGCAGTGAATCGAGGCGTGGCGGTCGACATTGGTTTGGGCGCAGCCTGTTGTGCCTCTGCGCACGCAGCCAACAAGGCAGCCGCCATCATCCAGAAAAGGCCCATCGCCGCCAGTCGGCACGCGGCAGATCGCAACGCGATCCGCAAGCGAGGAATTAGTGCCATCGCACCCACCATTCTCTGCGCGATTAGAGGCTGCCAGTGTGTTTTTCTAATTGATGCTCTACGACTTTTTAGCATAGACAATTCGCTGTTTCTTGTCTATGCCAGCCAAGTTCGGAAAACAGTTCAATAGCCGGTGAGGGCGTAGACGAGGTTGAGGAGTTCGAAGGGGCTGAAGTGCCTGTGGAGCGTGCGGTCCGAGGGATGTACGTCGAGAGGTGACGTTTCGTTTGGTGACGCCCCGTTGATGAGCAGAATCACAGGTACTTCAGTGAAAGCCGATTCACGCTTCAATTCCTCGTAAGGCATTGCCGTGCTCTCTCGGGCAATGTCGGTATCCAGGATAACGAGATCGATACGCTCTTTCGGAGCAATGGCGCGCAATTCCTCGAGGGACGACGCCTCCACCACGCTCGTACGCTTGTTTGCTAAAGCGGCGCGCACAAGCGAGCGCAGGTGCCACGCCGCGGCAACCACGGCGATGGTCTTGCTGCGGCCTTTCGTTTCGCGGGGCACATGGGGCTGCGAAATTGAGCTTCTCTCCAGTGGAACTGCACTATACGGTATAGCGCTAAACAACAATGCGTTGCGTTCGGCACTCACCTTCGATATTTTATCTTAGGCCATATAAGAGTATCTGCGCAGGTCAAGCAATGAACAGTCGGCTATAATATGATGTTGCAATCGGTAGGCCGTAAAGCGGCTGCACACTGAAGTAATTTCATGGTAAAGGCGATGAGCGCGTACACATTTGACCTAGATCGGTTTTTCCCCGAGGATGTTTTTTGGCGAATCACCGACGTGCGGGTGGACAAGCCGGAAGTCGTGGCACTGGAGCAGCGCTCGCGCAAGCGGCGCACACACCTCGCGCCTGACGGCAAGCTCGTCATCCTGGCGGCGGACCATCCCGCCCGCATGTCCACCGCCACGCCTTCCGATCCCCTGGGCATGACCAACCGGCACGCCTACCTGGGTCGTGTGCTGCGGGCGCTGGTGGGCGGCCTCATTGACGGCCTGATGGCCACGCCGGACGTTCTGGACGACGTTTTCATCGTCAACCACTTGGTCAAGCAGGGCGGCGGTCCGGGCTTCCTGGACGGCAAGGTTTTGCTGGGTTCCATGAACCGCTCCGGCCTAGCCGGTACGGTGTTCGAGATGGACGACGACATGAGCGCCTATTCCGCGGATGGTATCGCCGAGGCGAACCTGGATGGCGCCAAGGTGCTGTGGCGTCTCGATCCCGCTGAGCCCGGCTCCGGCAAGACGCTCATGTACATCGCTGAGGCGGTGAGCGAACTCAGCGCCATGGGACTGCCGAGCTTCTTGGAACCGCTCCCGGTTAAGAAAACCAAGAATGGCTACCAACCGGTGAAGGACCCCATCGAACTCCTCAAGCAGATCGGCGTGCTGGCGGGCTTAGGCGGCAATACCGCCCGCACATGGTTGAAGATTCCCGTGTGTGAGGACTACGAGCGCGTGGTGCGGGCCACGACGATGCCGCTCCTGATGTTGGGCGGCGCCTCTCATGACAATCCTGAACCGACCATTCGCGAGTTTGCCCGCGGTCTCACCGGCGGGCCGAACGTGCGCGGGGCCATGGTAGGACGCAACTTAATCTATCCGGGTCAGGATGATCCCCTGGCCGTCGGCAACGTCATCAGCGAGATCATTCACGACGGCATCGGAGCGGACGCAGCGCTGGAAAAGCTTCCCCAGCACCGCGATCAAAATATCCACCTGCTAACGCACTATGCGCTTGCCTAATATGAGAGAAGCGGAGACCTCCAATGCCTGACACCTTGCGCGGCAATCTGGCAATCGGCCAGTCGGGCGGCCCGACTGCCGTTATCAATGCATCGCTCGTGGGCATGTTGCACGAGGCGAGCGAGCATGCTGCCATCGAGAACGTCTACGGTCTGCGGCACGGCGTGGAAGGCTTGCTCAAGGAAGACCTGATGGACCTCGGCGGTACCAGCGCCGCGGAGTTGGACCTCATCAAGCACACTCCCGCGGCCGCCCTGGGCTCCTGCCGCCGCAAGCTGCGGCCGGATGACTACGTGCGCATCCTGGAAGTATTTCAGGCCCAGAACATCCGCTACTTTCTCTATAACGGCGGCAACGATTCTATGGATACAAGCCAGCGCATCGCCGACCTGGCCGCGCGCGAAGGCTATGAACTGCGTGTGATCGGCGTGCCAAAGACGATTGATAACGACCTCATGTACACCGACCACTGCCCCGGCTACGGCAGTGCCGCGCGCTACTGCGCGCTGTCGGTCCGCGACATGGGTCGCGACGTGGAAGCGATGGCGGGCTACGATCGAGTTGCCATCTATGAGAGCATGGGCCGTCATGCCGGCTGGCTGACGGCGGCAAGCTGCTTGGGCAAGGAAAGCCCCATCGACCCACCGCACCTGGTGTACGTGCCGGAGATACCGTTCAGCGAAGACCGCTTTCTGGACGACATTTCACGCTGTTTCGTTGAGTTTGGTTTCGCCACGGTGGCGGTCGCCGAGATGCTGATAACGGCAGACGGCGATATTGTCGGCCTCTCGGAGGCTACCGTAAACTCCGATTCCTTTGGTCACATCATTGTCGCCGGCTGTGCCAACTATCTGGCGCGGCAGGTGCGTGAGCGTCTGGGGCTCAAGGCCCGCGCGAATCGCCCCGGCACCCTGCAGCGGTCGTCCATGATCACCGCTTCCGCCGTAGACCGCGAGGAGGCCTACATGGTCGGGCAGGCGGCGGTGCGGGAAGCCGTGGGCGGCGCCAGCGGTGTCATGATTACCCTGGAACGGACAAGCAACGACCCCTACCAATGCACGACCGGCACGGCGCCCTTGGGAACCGTGGCCAACGCCGAGAACCTCATGCCGCGCGCTTACATGAACAAGGACGGCAATATGCCGTCTGAAGCGTTCGAAGCATACGCCCGGCCGCTGATCGGCGATCCGCTGCCGCCGGTAGGCCGCTTTACGTACAATGCCGTAGAGCAACGGGCGACGGTGGCGGACTGATAGTTTGCGTGTGTTTGGTGATTGCTTAGAAGGTGTGTGAAAAGGGTGTCCGTTCATCCTTCGACAGGCTCAGAGCCTGCCCCGTGCTCGACACGGGGACGAACGGACCAGAATCCGTCGGAAGGCGAGAGACTGTCGGAGGGCCAATATCCGTCGGGAGGCTAGAGTTCGTCAGAAGTTCAGCATCCGTTCGTGGTGAGCTTGCCTGTCCTGAGCTTGCCGAAGGGTCGAACCATGAACGGACGCCGACGCTGGGAAGTCTTAACACACCCTCGTAGTGCCCTTGCCCGAGATTGTGGCGTATAACCGCCACCCGGGCATTGAGCAGTTGGATGAAGGAGTGCCGTACGTCGTGTGGTCCGTGCCGCAAGCGCTTGCAACGCTTACCCTCATTGCCTTTGCGGCAGTAGCGGTCCTTGTGATCGTGGGCGTGTGGAGTCGCGTATCTTCTCCCCAGACCGCGAGCTTGCCTTTGGGCAGCGTCTGGACTCAGGGCAAAGATTCCGCCCTTGGCATCGCATGTATAGTGGCGCTTGTCGCAACCCTCGGCAGTCTGTACCTCTCTGAGATTGCCAACTATCCGCCCTGTACCTTGTGTTGGCTGCAGCGCATTGCCATGTACTCCCTGGTAGTGATTCTCGGCATTGGCGCGCTGCGGGAAGACCGCGCCATAGGCTGGTATGCGCTGCCGTTAGCCGGCATCGGCGCGGCGCTGGCCTTCTACCACGTGCTGGTGCAGCGCGTGCCCGGGTTGGATCAGGCAACAAGCTGCAGCGCGGAGGCGCCCTGCAACGCCATGTGGGTGCGGGAGTTTGGCTTTGTTTCGATTCCCGTCATGGCACTTGCCGCATTCCTGCTGATTGCCGGATTAGTGCTCATCGCCCCGACGGATCCCGCGCGAGATGGCGCAGGTGATTCATAGATAGGAGCCTCACACTCACCTACCTCGCCGTTAGCTTTTGCTCCCAGCACTGTTCCTTAACTCACAGATTCTCGCATCAATGCTATCAACTATCTCTGGCGGTATCCCGCTGTCTCTCATGAGATACCGGCCCAAGAGTTCCTCCTCATCATATGATGCAAAGCAGTCGACCTTGCCCTTGAGATGAGGGGAAAGATGTCGAATTGAAGGGGGAACTCCCTTTGCAATAGAAAACTGATACACGTATTTTAGATTGTCTTTCAAGTAGCCTACAACAGGGAGAAAGTCCGCATCCCCACTGACAAGAATTGCTACGTCGTAGTAAGGCATTTTCGCAATCATGTCTACGGCGATACCAATATCCACCCCTTTCTCACCCACCTGAATACCTCTATAGATGGTATCCTACCCCTTCTGTTCGATCCTGTGCACTCGCAGAGGGTGAACTTGGTACTGGCCTACGTACCTAAACTCCAGGAAATCCGTCTCTCGTTGTATCTTTTCAAAGGTTTTCTCCCGCAAGCGCTGGAAGTAGTCCCGCTCTTGCGTATACCACTCACGCGCGAGCTCAACTACTCTTCTTGGCGTAAGCCCTCCGATTTCAGGGTGCTCGTCCACTATTCGTTGCGAAAAACGCCATTCATCATGAGGTGATACCCAAGCAGATATGCTCTCAGCGTAGTACCAGTACACACGAACCAACTGGTACTCCCATTCAGTTATTCCCTTGAACTTCTCGAGTATATCCTTATAGAAGTTTCCCCAGTCAAAGTGGCGCTCTTCAAGCCTATAGTTGCCTTTAGGGGGAGAAGACGTAAACGAAAAGTCCCTGAGGTTGCCACGAAAGTTCGCTCCGTCAACAAAAATAACTGTTCTCAGGGCCATTGTCAGAATCCTCCAAGCAAAAAGGGAGCCTATAAAGGCTCCTTCTGTCCCAAAGTGTTGGCATGTGCGGCGTAATTGTATGGCCGCGTATCTAGCGTAAACCGGAACCCTAAACTCTGTCAAGAGTTCCGCAATCGCTTCAATTGTGAAGTGGAGCGACAGGCCCAAACCTGGTAGTCTCTGGCTGCTCGCGTTTGTTCCCCACGCTGGCATAGGGTACCATGAAGAATGGCGCATCACGCCGGTGATGCTGGGGTACGGACTTTCTGCTAAACTAACGGCTTGGTTTAGCTTGTGTTTGAGGGAGGCATGCATGCCAGTGACAGCCGTGGTTGGAGCCCAATGGGGTGATGAGGGCAAGGGGCACGTGGTGGATTTCATGGCCTCGCAGGCCCACATGGTGATTCGCTTTCAGGGTGGGGACAACGCGGGTCATACGGTCGTCAACAACCATGGCAAGTTTGCGCTGCATCTCTTCCCGTGCGGCATCTTCTATCCGCACGTACACAACGTCCTCGGCACGGGTATGGCCATCAATCCGCAGTCATTCCTGGAAGAAATGACGATGCTGAATGACGCGGGTCTGGAGACGCCGCCGAGCCGCCTCCACATCTCGGAACGGGCACAGGTGGTGATGCCGTACCACGTGCTCATCGACGGCCTCGAGGAAGAGGCCCGCGGCAAGCACGCTCAGGGCACCACCAAGCGCGGCATCGGCCCGTGCTATACGGACAAGGCGGCCCGCGTGGGCCTGCGCATGGGCGATCTCACCGACACCGCGCACCTGCGGGAATACTTGCGCCAGGTGATGGACGTGAAAAACCGCTTGCTGACGCGCGTCTACGACCACGAACCGCTCCCCTATGACGACGTACTGGAGCAGGCGCTGGCCTGGGGCAAGCAACTCGCTCCGTATATCAAGAATACGCATCCTTTGGTACAGCAGGCGTTGCGGGAAGATAAGACGCTACTCTTGGAAGGCCAACTGGGCGCGCTGCGCGACGTCGACTGGGGCATTTATCCTTATGTCACGTCGTCGTCTCCCATTGCCGGTGGCAGCGCGACCGGCGCGGGCGTGCCGCCGCATCGCATCAACAACATCATTGGTGTGGTGAAAGCCTACACCACGGCGGTGGGTGAAGGCCCGGTGCCAACCGAGCTCGACGGCGAGATGGAGAAAACTTTGCGAGAAGTCGGCGAGGAGTACGGCGCTACCACCGGGCGGCCCCGCCGCTGCGGCTGGTTCGATGCCGTGGCCGTGCGCTATGCCGCCGAACTGTGCGGTTTCTCTTCTATTGCCGTCACGAAGATTGACGTGCTCGACCAACTGCCGACGCTCAAGCTTTGCGTGGCCTACGACGTGGATGGCACGCGCTATGAGACGGTGCCGGATACGCGCCTGATGGCGCGGGCGCAGCCGATATACGAGGAGTTCCCTGGCTGGCAAGCGTCGACGACGGAGGCGCGGGCGTGGCACGATCTGCCGCCGAACGCCCAGGCATACTTGGAACGCATCAGCGCACTGACCGGCGGTCTCCCAATCTCCATGGTGGGCGTCGGACCGCACCGCAACGATACGCTGGTAGTAGATGGGCAGCATTACGAAGTGGCGTAGTGCAGGCATGAAGCCTGCGTCCTTAGTGGAAGACACGAGCATTTCGCGTCAAATCAGGTGGAACAGTACGGAAGTGGCGGGGATTCACCCTCACCCCAACCCTCTCCCTCGAGGGAGAGGGGGTATTGAGGCACCGAACTTCATAGTTCAGGGGTCAGATTTGGGCGCAAGGCAGAATGTGAAACGTGAGAGAGCAGCAGGAGGTTGATTTGAGATGGCAGCGCAGGCAGCAATCGGATTTGGCGTGATCGGCGCCGGGGGCATTGCCGGTTCCCACACACAGGCAATCAAGGACGCCGCCGGAGCGGAATTGATCGGCATCGGCGACGTAGAGCCGCAGTTCGCGGTGGGCCTCGCGGAGAAACATAACGTCACCGCCTACGGCTCCGTAGCGGAACTGCTGGCCGACGACGCCATTCAGGTGGTGAACATCTGCACGCCCACCGGCACCCATGCCGAATTGGGTATCCAGGCGGCGGAGGCCGGCAAGCACGTCATCTGCGAAAAGCCCTTGGACGTTACCCTGGAGAAAGCCGATGCGCTGATTGCGGCGTGCCGCGAGCATGACGTCAAGCTGATGGCGATTTTCCAGTCCCGCCTGCATCCGCTCTACGCCAAGGTGAAAGAGACCATTGCTTCCGGCCGTTTGGGCCGCGTTTTCTACGCCGACGTGCAGCTCTACTGGCTGCGCACGGCGGAGTACTTTGCCGG
>VXOZ01000102.1 GCA_009839775.1 Chloroflexota bacterium
AGGCCTTCACCACCTCTGGATTGACTTCTGAGCAGCGGGAACGGTTCTTAGAACTGCCGGCGGGAATGCGGTTCGTAGAGCATCTCAGCGGGTTGTCGGAGCCCCTGAGAATTAAGAGCATGTCCGGCTACTTAGAGGCTGTGGGACTGCCAAAGTATAGTTCCCCGGTAAAAGTAACCTCATGCCTCGTGGCGCCAATTCGCATTAATGAAACGGCGCTGGGATGCATCTGCCTCATGAAAGGAGAAGAGGGAAAAGAGTTCTCACAGGATGATGAAGGTACTCTGGCCACCTTTGCTTCGCAGGCTGCCCTTGTCATATCGAATGCCCGCAGATATCAAGACGAGCAAAGGGCCAGGGCTGACTTGGAGGCTCTCATAAACACTTCGCCCGTGGGCGTCGTTGTGTTTGATGCCAAGAATGGAGAGCTGCTTTCGATCAACCAGGAAGCAAAGCGAATTGCCGGAATCGTGCACACCTCAGGTGAGTCGATCGAGCGGCTTTTTGAAACTCTTACTTTCCGCCGGTCGACCGGGCGGGCGATATCTTTAGATAAGTCCACGCTGTCCGAAACCCTACGCACCGGTGAAATCGTACGAGCGGAAGAGATCGAAATCCTTGGTCCCGATGGCAGCAGCGTCACAACTCTCGTAAACGCAACTTCAATTTTCTCAGCATCGGAGGAGATAGAGTCTGTCGTAGTCACTGTGCAAGATATGACGCCGCTCCAAGAAGAAGAGCGCCTGCGAGCCGAGTTCTTAGGCATTGTAGGCCACGAACTCCGGTTACCCCTGACCTCGGTCAAAGGGTCAGCGACCACATTGTTGGAAACTGCTTCGTCCTTAGACCCGGCCGAGCTTCAGCAGTTCTACCGCATCATAAACGAGCAAGCTGACTACATGAGGGACCTCATCAGCGACCTCATCGATGTCGCGCGTATTGAGACCGGCACCTTGTCAGTGAATCCTGAACCAGTGGACGTACCAAGACTGGTTGACGAGGCGCGAAATACCTTCCTCAGCGCAGGCGGACGGCGCAACATTCGCATAAAGCTTGCACCGGACCTGCCCTTGATTATGGCTGATAGACGGCGGGTAGTTCAGGTTTTGAACAATCTACTTACCAATGCGTCAAGGAATTCTCCCGAGACATCAACCATTCGAGTGACTGCCTCAAGAGCTGAAGCTCTGGTAACTGTATCTGTTTCCGACGACGGCAGAGGTGTGCCTGCCGAACGTCTCCCTCACTTATTTAGAAAGTTCTCTCACATCGACAATCGGGAGAGGGATCGGGATTTGGGGTTGGGCCTTGCTATCTGCAAGGGAATTGTGGAGGCTCACGGCGGTCGAATTTGGGCAGAGAGCGATGGGCCGGGACTGGGCAGCCGGTTCAGCTTTACGATTCCACTGGCAGAGGAAGCAGCAATTGCTGCGGCACTAGGTGCCGCCCGTAGATCTGCTCGCATAGGCCAGTCAAGCAAAAGAGGGCAGTCTCGCGTTCTCGCCGTAGATGATGATCCACGAACGCTTCAATATATAAGGGACGCGCTTTCGGCCGCCACCTTCCACCCGGTGGTGACCGGCGACCCAAGAGAGGTCATGTCTCTGATTGAGGCCAATGAGCCTCATGTCGTCCTGCTTGACCTAATGTTGCCGGGCACGGATGGAATCGAACTCATGCGAGACATTCTCGCCGAGTACGACGTGCCCATCATCTTCCTATCGGCGTACGATCAGGACGAAGTGATCGCGCGGGCATTCGAAATGGGAGCCGTTGACTACATCGTCAAACCCTTTTCCCCTACAGAGTTGGCAGCTAGGGTCAAGGCTGCGATGCGCAAGCAACCGGAACCGGCAAACACCTTCACACTAGGCGATCTGGTAATGGACTATGGTAGGCGATCTGTAACCGTCGCGGGAAAGCCGGTTGAGTTGACAGCGATTGAGTTTCAGTTTCTGGCCGAACTCTCGATCAACTCCGGAATTGTCCTAACACATGAGCAATTGCTGCATAGGGTCTGGGGCACACGGGGCTCGGGCGACATTCGCCCAATGCGAACCGTGGTCAAGACTATTCGCAACAAGCTGGGCGACCGCGCCAAGAACCCAAAGTACATTTACACGGTACCGCGCGTGGGCTACGGCATGGTTGAGGCGGAGTAGCGATAGCCCAGAACCCCTGCGCTCGCGAGGATCTAAAGTCTGTCAAGGGCGACAACCTTGTGTGTTCCTAGTGATGGCAATTAATCGAAGTCTACCCTGCCGAGATTTGACCTGGCGCCAACCCCAGCCTCGTTGATCGCCTTGACCCGGTAATTGTGGCGTTCGCCGGCCGTTACGTCCCTGTCCGTAAACGACGTGTTCGTGCTGTTGGTATTCTCCACGTACACCATCAAGGAACCTTCACCCATGGTGGGCCGGCGGCGCAGGATTTGATATCCGGTAATGGTACTGTCATTGGGAGCGTCCCACGTCAGGGTGATGGTGCCGTCGTCGTTCACCCTGGCAGATAGATTCTGGGGAGCCGGCGGCGGCTCCGGTTCCGGTTCGTCATCATCTTCAATGTCTACTTTGGTATTGCTCACGCTACCGGCATTTACACTCTGTGGCAGAGCATTGAACTCGATGCGCACTCTCTCATTGTCGTCATCGATTGAGTCTTGAGTAGCGCTGAAGGTGAAGCTCTTTTCCGTCTCACCACTCCTAAACGTCACGCTGCTTGGAACACCGGAGTAGTCGGAACTGGATGCCCCTTTCTTCTCGATCGCTGAAATTGGGATAACGACCCTGCGCTGTGGATCGGCGCTTAGACGTACACTGACGCTTACCGAGCCGCCTTCAGCCACGCTGTAGCTCGACGAGCCAAAACTCACGCTCACCGTCGGCACGTCGTCATCTACAATTGACACCGTTGTTTCAGCAGTGCTCTGGGCCGAAACCCCTGCAGGAAATGCGCCGAAGCCCAGCTTTACCCGTTCGTCGTCGTCGTTGTCTGTGTCCTGCGACGCGGCAAACGCAAAGCTCAGTTTTGTTTCGCCGCTGTTGAACGTCACGTTGTCCGGCACACCGGAGTAGTCTCCGCTGTCCGCTCCACCTTGATGCGATCTCGTTAGCGGTATTACTACGGTTCGCTGTGGGTCGGCACTGAGACGCACGCTGATGCTCGCTGTGCCACCCTCAGCCACGTTGTAGCTGGAGGAGCCGAAACTCACGCTCACGGAGGGTACATCGTCGTCCACGAGACTCACGGTAGCCGCGCCCACATCCCCCACGCTCACACCCTCAGGCAGGCTGGTAAGTTCAAGCCGCACACTCTCACCATCGTCGTCAGCAGAGTCTTGTGTTGCGTTGACGGAGAAACTCTTCTGCGTTTCCCCAGCGTTGAAGGTCACACTATCCGGGACTCCGGTGTAGTCGCCATCATCCGCTCCGCCCTGGTTAGCTCTAGCTATCGAAACCGCCACAGTACGCTCCGGATCAGCGCTCAGGTGCACACTGATACCCACTGACCCGCCTTCAGGCACGCTGTAGTTTGCTGCGCCAAAACTCACGCTGACCGACGGCACATCGTCGTCTGCGATACTCAGCGTGGTTGCTCCGTTACTGCCAACGCTCACAGCTTCCGGCAGGGAGCCAAACTCAAGCTGCACGCTTTCACCGTCGTCGTCAACTGTGTCCTGTGTCGCTGCAAACGCGATGCTCAGTTCCGTTTGCCCACTACTAAACGTCACACTGTCTGGTACACCGGAGTAGTCACCATTGTCCGCCCCACCTAGATTCGATCTCGCTATGGGAATTACCACGGTCCGCTGGGGGTCGGCACTGAGACGCACGCTGATGCTCACGGACCCGCCCTCGGCCACGTTGTAGCTCGACGAGCCAAAACTAACGCTCACGGAAGGTACATCGTCGTCCAATAGATTCACGGTAGCCGCGCCCACATCTCCCACGCTCACGCCCGCAGGCAGGCCGGTGAACTCCAGCTTCACGCTCTCACCATCGTCGTCAGCAGAGTCTTGTGTTGCGCTGACGGTGAAACTCTTCTGTGTTTCCCCAGCGTTGAAGGTCACACTGTCCGGGACTCCGGAGTAGTCGCCGTCGTCAGCTCCGCCCTGATTTGTCCTGGCTATCGAAACTGCCACAGTACGCTCCGGATCAGCGCTCAGGTGCACACTGATGCCCACTGACCCGCCTTCAGCCGCACTGTAGTCCACTTCACCAAAACTGACGCTAACGGACGGCACATCGTCGTCTGCAATGCTCAGCGTGGTAGCTCCAATGTTGCCAACGCTCACAGATTCCGGCAGGGCCCCAAACTCTAGCCGCACGCTCTCACCGTCGTCGTCAATTGAGTCCTGCGTTGCTTCAAGCGTGAAACTTACCTGCGTCTCGCCACTATTGAAAACCACGCTTGCGGGCAATCCTGAGTAGTCGTCGGAACTGGATCCATTCTGATCGACAGCGATCAGCGGGACTTCGACGCTTCTACCCGGGTCATTGTCGAGCAACACCTTAACCGCCACAGAGTTCCCCTCGGCAACGGTCTGCGTCGCCTGCTCAAAGCTGACAGACACCTCACGCATATCGTCGTCGACAATTGATACGACCGTCTGCACCGTATTCCCAGCTATCACGCCGTCGGGCAGCGTTCCAAGAGTCAGTGTGACTCGTTCCCCGTCATCGTCAAGAGCATCCTGAATTGCTGTGAAAGTGAATTGCTTCGCAGTTTCGCCGGTACTAAATGTCACGCTCTGCGGCGCTACCGTATAGTCACTGGCATCGGCGCCACCTCCCACGGTCCCGACCAAGAGAATTGTCACGCTGCGTTCCGGATCACCGCTAAGCTGCACAGGAACATTTATGTCTTGTCCTTCGCCAACTGAGTACTCGGGTAATTCGAAGCTCACGCTAACCTGGGGCACGTCGTCATCGATAAGGCGTACCGTTGCCTGGGCAACGCTTCCCGCACTCACGCCCGCAGGCAGCAGACCGAACCCAAGTTTCACACTCTCCGCATCGGCAAGACCCCTGTCGGCCGGCGCTCTAAGGATGAGGAGTTTGTAGGTGTGACCGCTCTGGAACGTACAGGTCGGGGGTGGGCGGGGGAAGTCTCCACTCGTAGCTCCGTTCTCTGCGCTGGCGGTAAGGAGGATGGTCACGCTTCGCTCGGGATCGGCGCTCAGACGCACCCTCACGGTGGCTTCCTCTCCCTCACCAACCGTGTACTCAGCCGAGCCAAAACTGACGCTCACGGCCGGCACGTCATCATCGGTGATGTGCAATGTGACTGCACTCGCGCTTCCCGCACTCACACCATCCGGCAGGTCGCCAAAGCTGAGTTTCACACTCTCATTGTCGTCATTTGCGGAGTCCTGCACGGCAGTGAACGTAAAGCTCTGCTCCGTTTCGCCGCTATCGAACGTGAGACTCTCCGGCACACCGGTCCAGTCGCTGCTGTCCGCTCCACCCTGATTTGCCTTGGTAATGGGTATGACCACCGTTCGCTCCGGATCGGCGCTGAGCCGCACCACGACGGAGACCTCTTCTCCCTCGCCAACCGCAAGTGCAGTGGCGCTAAAGCCTACGGTGACGTTCGGCACGTCGTTGTCGGCAATGCTGACCGTAGTTTCGCTTGTGCTTCCTGCACTCACGGCACTGGGCAACGAGCCAAACCCAATCCTCACGCTCTCGCCATCGTCATTGTCACCGTCATCGGTGGCGCTGAACGTGAAGCTCTTCTCCGTTTCCCCGCTGTCGAATGTCAGGCTCTGCGGCACGACCGTGTAGTCGCTAGCGTCGGCTCCGCCTACCCCTGTCGTGACTAACGGAATTGTGAGGCTGCGCTCTGGATCCGCGCTCAGTATCACTTTGACGCTACCCGTACCGCCTTCGCTCACAGAGTAGGCAGCGGATCCAAAGCCGGCAGTTACTTCAACCGGGGCGGAAGTGGGTTCCGTCGCTACAGTCCCGGTCGCGGCACTTGTGAGTTCTTCCGCATAGCCGCTATCGTCGACAAAGTTCACCTTGACCCTGAGAGTACCGCCCACGTCGCTCTCAACCGGGGTGTAGCGTGAACTCGTCGCGCCCGAAATCGGCGCTTCACTCTGACCGTCATTGAGATGCCATTGATAGCTAAACCGGACACGCTCCAGACCATCCTCGTCGCTAATGCGTGATGTGTTTGCGGTCAAAGTGCTTCCTACCTGCGCCAGGCCAACAATCTCAGGAGCGCCGGTTGCGGGAGTATTGCTTGGCGGCTCCAGCGGCGTAACCTCAGCTTGGTTGGATTGCGGACCATTGCCTGCATCGTTGATCGCCGCCACGCGATAGATGTGCAAGACGGTTGGTGTAACGTCAGTATCCGTGTAAGTCGTAGCGGTGCTTCCAGTGTTCTCCACAAGGACCGCAAGCGTGTCCTCATCCTCGGAGGGTCGCCGCCGCAGTATCTGGTAGCCCGTCACAGTGTCATCGGCGGGTGCCTCCCAGTTCAATGTGACCGCCCCGTCGGTATTGGCTGTGGCGCTCAAGTCTTGGGGTGCTGGCGGCAATTCACTTCGCGGGTCAGTCGACTTACTATTCTTACTTGTGGTGTCCGGCGGCGAAACGGATTTAGTACTCTTTTGTGAATCGCTCTGTGGGGACACCGTAGTCGCCGGTTCAGTTGTACCGGTCTGCGGCGTCTCTGTAGTACCCTCCTTGGTTGGGATACTCAGCAGCGGCTGGGTGCTCTTCCCTTCCCGGTCCGGGTCCGGGCCGATAGACCTGCCGGAATTTGCGTTCGTGCCATCCCACGTTGTCGTGTGCGTAAGTCTGGTAGTGAGACGACGTTCACCAGGTGCACAAGGAGCCCCACGAGTGTCGCACGACCGGTCGGCCGGCAGCTCTATCGAAACGTCGTCACTACCGCTTGGCACCAACACTATCTGCCAGAGACTTGCATCTCCGTCGAGCCACCACGCGCTGGTTACCGTGCCACCTGCAACATTCAGAAGGAATGCAAATGCGGGGCCGGCGTCGACGCGGACCGGCTCACTGAATTGGATATTGAACCTGAGCTCGTCATCCGCACCGCTATGGGTTTCCGGAATGTCCTGGAACTCTGCCGTAAGCGGCTCCAGTCCATCTGGGCTCGTGTCGTTTCTGGACTCCGCGATTGCCTCGCCAAAATCGCAAGATGCTGCATAATTTCCGTCTACATCCATGATGGCTGCTTCGCCATAGGTGGTTGGCTGCAGATAACGAATCTTTACGACATCCGCAGCGGTTACTGGCGTAGCCAGCGTGAGGATGAGGTCCCTACCTGAGATTGAAACGGCATCGATGTCCCGGAAGCCACCATTGACGAGCACCCAGAACCGGCTCACGTCGGGCACAGAAGTCGCGTCAAGAGTTCGCTGATAGGTGACTCTGATTTCAGCACCGTTTACGACATTCTCGACGATGTGGAGCAACTCTTCCTGAGGAACGCCGAAGTGATCGCTGGAGGGCTGGCTGTCACCTTCTGCATTTACCGCAATGACGCGAATTGTATAGGCGGTATAGTTCGATAGACCCACGATCATGTGCGCATATTCGGTCGAGGAACTGGCGTACATTTCGACGAATTCCTCACTCACGGCGTTGGTATCTGACCAACTGTCACTTTGCTCCTTCCACTGAACTTTGAATCCCGTAATCGTAGAGTGTCCGTCGGTTAGCGGTTGCTTCCAGATTGCCGTCAAACTGCCGTCTCCGGGCACGACATAGAGGTATCTTGGCTCGGAAGGAACGGTAACCGTCGGCGCTGGACGCTCGGACAACGGTGTCTCTTCAATCCAAACGCGGTGCGTGGTTCCCGGCGTCCAGTCCATATACAACTGGTAGAAATCGGCTCCGAGCCAAGTGAACGTTCCTCCGTTGTGACCGTCGAAGTCGGTAAACGGCATTGCAATATCGTCAATGTGGAAGGTCCAGTCCTGGTAGTGGGACTCCGGTACCGCTCGATCAAATCTGCCATCCTCCAATTTCCTAAGTCTAACGGTAAAGCGCGAACGTTCCGGAATTCTGAAGGGTGAACCAGGTTCCGCTTCGGTGGAGGATCCCGGCCATGTCTCCATAGACCAGATCTTGTAGGTTTCCCCGCGGAAGGTAAACTGATCGTTGCTCAGGCTCGAGCGGTCCGCCAAGGGATCCATGGTTGGATGGTAACCGAGACCTTCCCAGCCCCAGGCGTCGGCCGACTCGCTAGCGAACTGAAGGAAAGCGCACCAGACTCCGTCATCACAGCTTTCTGTGTCCACTTCCATATTCATGAGCTCTACGGTGGCGGTGCTGGGGCCTGTGAGTTATACACATCTCCGAGCCCACGACA
>VXOZ01000099.1 GCA_009839775.1 Chloroflexota bacterium
GGTCCAGACCGCCAGCTTGAAATGGGTGGTCTGGTAGCCGAAGACCGCGATGGCCTGCTCGTCTTCGCGGATGGCGGTGAGGACGCGCCCAAACGACGAGGTCACGATGAGCCAGGAAAGCAGTACGACTATGCCAAGAATGGCTAACGCGAATGAGAGAAACTCCAATTCGCCATCCAACACCCATCCTCCTATCGCAGGCCGCGGTACCTCGTGTATGCCGAACGCGCCGCGGGTTAGACCTCGCCAGTTCAAGAATACGTTAAAGCTGATGATGGCGAAGCCAAAGGAGACAAGGACATAGATGTCGTCCCTAAATCGGTTGAAGACCACCCCAACGACAAGGGCGATCACGCCGGCAAGCAGCACCCCCAGCGGCAGCGCGGCGAAGAAAGGCCAGCCGAACGTCGGGATGGCCTCCGTACGTAGTTCCTCATACTTAGCATTCGAGGTGAGAATTGCCACCGTATAGGCGCCAATGCCAAAGAATCCGACGTGGCCCACGGAGAGCAGACCCGTAAACCCTACGACAAGGTTGAGGCTGACGGTGAGGATCGCCCAGATGGCAAAGACCGTGCCAATAGCGATGGCGAAGCCCACACCCTTCCAGAGCATGAAGCCGAGCGCCCAACTAATAATGAGCAGATTGGCCCATAGTTCCAAATTCGTCTTGGCCGCCGCCAAGAGTGCTTTGGGACTACGTGGGCTCCGGTCGGGCGATGCATCACCCTGTATGTTCGTCTGCATGCGCGGCTATTTCCTCGGTAGGAGTCCCTTGGGCCAGAACGATAGGAACAGTATGAGAAGAATGAACGAAATGACATCGCGCCATTCGCCCGCCAGGTCCCAAATGCCGAACTGCTCGATCATGCCTAGCACGAAGCCGCCGACAATGGCGCCGTTCAGATTGCCGATGCCGCCGACGACGGAGGCTATCCAGCCTTTCAAGAGGAGCAGCAATCCCATCCGGGGCTGAATGGCAGTGTCGTGGCCGCTCAGGATTCCCGCCATCGCGGCATACATTGCGCCGATGAAGAAGACAACGGCGATTACGGTCGTGGTATTGATGCCCACCACTTTAGAGACCAGTTCATCGTCGCCGATGGCGCGATCCGCCTTTCCAAACGACGTGCGCTTGAGGACAAACAGCAATAACAGGAAACCCACTACAGCAACCCCGACGGTAAAGACGTTAAAACCCTTAATGGTCGCCCCGGCGATGGTCCACGGTGTGTTACCCAACGCCTCCGGCAAAGGTCGGGGAGTACTCTCAAAAACGATACTTGTGAGCGCAGTAATGGCGAGCAAGATACCGAGAGAAGCTACCAGCATGATCAATGGTGACTGCGACCGCGCCCGCATATACACGTAGAGGCCGCGATAGAAGGCAAGTCCAACGACTCCTGCCAGAAAGCAGGAGACTCCCCAACTCAAGTAGAGCTTTGCGTCGGGCGTATTGGCGATGAGATAGGCGCAGTATGCTCCCAGGACTGCCGTCACCGCGCCGGTGCCGACAACCAGTCCCTGCAAGACGCGGCCCGAAAAGACGCTCAGATAGACTTGGTACAGTACCAAGGTTGCGAGGGATGCGAAACCGAGAGCGATCACCGGGCTGAGGACAAGGTGCAAGCCCGTTGGGTTTGAGAGCACGAATCCCGTGTAAATACCTGCCCCCGCAGCCAGCACGCCACCGATGCCAAACAGGACGGGACGACTGAAACGCGAGCGGAAGCGGGGATATATGCTTTCATAGAGCGCCCAGGCTACCACTCCGGCAGTGACGGCGGCGAAAAGGGCGTTCACAACGATACTGTTCACCGCGTACAAGCCGCCAAGAGTCTCCTGAGACCGCAGGTAGAAGACGCCGTAGGCACCCAGCGCGGCAGCCGCACCGTAGTAAAGATCGAAGTACCAGACGGTGCTGTAGACTAGCGTGAATCCGATGGCGAGCAGAGCGTAGACTGCCCCCACGGACAAGCCATTGAAGGCAAACTGGACGGCCTGTTCCGGCGACTGGCTGATTTTCCAGCCGACGTAAGCAGCAGCAGCCGCGGTCAGTGCGATCGCGAGGAGATTGCTGAGGTCAATACGACGAGCAAGCAAGCGACATTCCCCTATTGAACACTAGACACACACGTCTGGCGACTGAGACCGGCGTACGAACTCCGACTGGCGAGACACCTGCCTTCACTCGGTCGGCGGGCTGCCTACGACTCTGTAGCCGTTATTCTCCGGTGTTCTCTCGTCTACCGGCAGGACTTCCACGACCCATCGTGAAAGTCCCACCACTTCACCGTTGGCGTCGAAGCTGTAATTGTCGCCAATCGCGCCGCTCCACGTTATGTTGTACAAGCAGTCGCGAAAGCCGTCTGCGTCCTGGTCGTCGCCGGTTTGCTTGAGACACTCGGCGGCAATGTACACGTTGTCATAGGCCGAACCCAGGTGCCACGGCAGGGTGATGTAGTCATAGCGCTCTCGGAAGTTCGCCAGGACCTCCTGGGCCTTTGCATTGTCGGGGTGCAAGTCTGCCGTTATCGCCTTCATGCCGGTGGCGCTCTCACCCGCTATCTCCAGCGCTGTCGTGCCTACTGAAACGGTCTCGGCATAGATAGGCCCCGTATAACCCAGCTCCCGCGCCTGCTTGATTATGACCCCGGCGGCAATCTCGGATTGCGGCGCCAGGTGGAGCGCATCCGGGTCGGTGTCGAACAGCTTGCTCAATTGGGTACGGAAGTCGGTAACATCGGACGAGTAGGACTCCTGAGACACCACCTGACCGCCCCGTTTCGTGAACTGAGCAACGGTGGTACGGCGCACGCCCTCGGCGTAGTCGGTAGCCTCGGTGATGGTGGCCAACGTGCGGACCCCATCCTCCCACAGCAGGTTGCCGGTGCCGATGCCGACTTCGATGTCGCTGATCTGGGTGCGAAAGATGTAGTCGCCCGCGTTGGCGATGTCCGGGTTGCTCGCCAGCCCCGAAAACAGGATGACACCGTCGGCCTCCGCCAGCGGGGCGACCCCGAGCATGGCGCCGCTGCAGGAGGTCCCCAGGATGATCTTCACGCCGTCTACGTCGGTCAGCTTTCTATAAGCGGCGACCGCTTCCTTGGCGCTGCACTGGGAATCCTCCACGATGAATTCCAGCCGGCGGCCGTTGATGCCGCCGGCGGCATTGATCTCGTCCAGGGCCATCTGCTTGGCGCGCACGGCCACGTTGCCGTATGTCTCGCCAGCGCCCGTGAGCGACTCCATCACGCCAATTCTGTAGGGTGGCTGTGCGGCCTCCCCCGCTTCCTGCCCGGTTTCTGCCACGCCGTCGCCGCAAGCGACGGCAAGAGAGCAAAGCAACGCTAAGGCAACAAGCAAGACTAACCGGCTCAGCGGTACCTGAAGCATGGCACAGAATCCTTATAAGAACGTGCGCTAAGGCTGCTCATTCGAACTGAAATGTGCCCTGCTTATTCAGTCGGCGCGCTGCCCAAGACCTTGTAGCCCTGATTCTCTTCGGTGCGCTCGGCTACAGGCAGGACTTCCACCACCACGTTGGTAAGGCCAACGACCTCGCCGTTTTCATCAAAGCTGTAGTTCTCGCCGATAGCGCCGGTCCACGTAATGGCATACAGACAATCGCGCATGCCGTCGGCGTCCTGATCGTCGTCAGTTTGCTTCAGGCACTCGGCCGTGATGTAGACGTCGTCATACGCCGAGCCGAGATACCAAGCCAACGTCACGTAATCGTAACGCGCGCGGAAATTGGCCAGCACTTCTTGGCCCTTGGCGTTGTTCGGTGAAATGTCTGCCAGGATGGCCTTGGTACCGGCAGCGGCATCGCCGGCGATTTCAAGCGCCGTGGCTCCAACCGGCACGATGTCGGCGTAGATCTGTCCCTCGAAGCCCAACTCGCGCACCTGCTTGATGATGGTGCCGCCGGTGAACTCAGACTGCGCGGCCACGAGCAGCGCATCCGGGCTTTCGCCAATCAGCTTTGTGAGCTGCGTCCTGAAGTCAGTGGTATCGGAACCATAGCGTTCCTCCGCCACCACCGTGCCGCCGCGCTTTTCGAATTGCGCCACGGAGGTGCGGCGCACACCCTCGGCGTAGTCGGTGGTCTCGGAGATGGTCGCCAGGTTGCGCACGCCGTCCGCCCACATGGTGTTGCCGACGTCAACGCCCAAGAGGGCATCGCTGATCGACGTGCGGAAGATGTAGTCGCCAGCGTTGGCAATGTCCGGGTTAGTCGCCAAGCCGGAGAAGAGGATCACGCCGTCCGCTTCCGCCAGCGGGGCCGCGCCCAGCATAGCCCCACTGCATGAGGTACCAAGAATAATCTTGATGCCGTCCACGTCGGTCAGCTTGTTGTACGCCGTGATGGCGTCTTGAGCGGAGCACTTGGAGTCCTCGACGATCAACTCGATCATGCGGCCGTTGATGCCGCCCGCCGCGTTGATCTCCTCCACAGCCATCTGCTTCGCTTGCACGGCCACGTTGCCATAGGTCTCGCCCGGACCAGTGAGCGATTCCATCACGCCAATCTTGAAGGGCGGCAATTCCGCCTCTTCCATGTCTTTCTCTGCGTCTGCGGCGCCATCACCGCCGCAGGCAATTACGAGGGACGCCAGCAGCGCCAGTGCTGCAAGCAGAATAGTCCTTCTCCACGATACTAATCGCATGGCATGCTCCTCTCTGAGAATGCAAATATTAGCTATTTTGACTGCTACTTTAGCAGTTTCCCGTCAATCCCGCAAGTAGATGGAAGGAATCAGGTTTGCTGTGCCTTGCGTACAGAATCGCAACCTCTCTCAGTTTCGACTACATGCTCGGATAGAATGTCTATGCCAGGCTATAGAGATGACCAATGTTGTTGGACTCTTTAATGTTGAGATACCTCATTGACTATAGCCCCTGTGTTTGTTGTGAGCGGCTGAGGACGTCTTTTGTCAATCTTGCTGCATCGCGCTAACATGAGCATACTGTGGTTTTGTGAGTCCGGCACAAGGTACAGCGTACAGCTATGCGACTTCTTTCATTCCGCACACGCTTCAACGTGCAAATGGTTGCGCGCTCGTGGGTGGGATTAGGCCTGCTCTGCTTGTTGATCGTGGCGCTGCCGGCGGCATGCGCTGAAGGGCGGCAGGCCGCGCCCGCTGTATTGGCGCCGACGCAGCAACTCCCTACACCAACTGCAGAAGTAGCGCCCGCTCCCACACTCTCGCCAACGCCGACGATTCCCGTCACGCCCACGCCCTCGCCTTCAACCGCGCCTAACTTCACGGCAATCAGCAGTGGATATTTGCACACGTGCGCACTGCGCAACGACGGTATAGCCGTATGCTGGCTTACATTGGCAGCCAGTGAAAGTAACGCAAATCTTGCAATCTTCCTTGGCCTTCCTCAGGTCTTAGCGAATTTAGGTGTTTCACCGCCCAAGGACACACTATTCTTGGCTATCAGTAGTGGGGCCGCACTTACATGCGCCCTGCGCCAAGATCAGACAGCAGTTTGCTGGGGCGAAGGTTTAGATTACGATCGAAGAGGTACAGCGCCTAAGGATGAGCGCTTCACTGCCATCAGCAGCGGGCTTCGTCTCGCGTGCGCATTGCGGATAGACGGCACTCTTCTCTGCTGGGAGCCCCTAGCCGGGGCAATGCAGACTGAAGGTGTGGCGAGTCCAATGGCAATACAGCTTGAAGGTGGGACGAGTCTAACGGCGATTAGCTTGGGGGTGACTCACGCTTGCGCGCTACGTGACGATGGTACGCCCGTCTGCTGGGGTTCAGGTCATTTCTGGAGCTTCGACGACAGCAAATACGGTCAGGCATCACCTCCAGATGGAGTGCGCTTGACTGCGATTAGTAGCGGAAATGAATTCACATGTGGACTGCATGAAGATGGCAGCGCTATCTGCTGGGGCAAGGACATTGACGGAGAGTCGTCGCCTCCTGAAGGCGAGCGTTTTGCAGCCATCAGTAGTGGCTTTGATCACACCTGCGCCCTCCGTGGTGACGGCACTCCCGTCTGCTGGGGCAGAAATGTTGAGGGTCAATCATCGCCCCCTGAGGGACTGCGTTTAATGGCGATCAGCAGCGGCTATTGGCACACGTGTGGGCTGGACCTTGACAACGACTTAGTCTGCTGGGGTGGCGACGAATTCGGCATGACATCACCACCAGAAAACGAGCGGTTTGCCACCATATCTAGTGGCAACTTTCACACTTGTGCCTTGCGTGAAGACGGCACCACGGTCTGTTGGGGAGACAATCAATTCGGCCAAGCCACGCCACCTGATGGCGAGCAATTTGTGAAACTGAGCAGTGGAGCCGCGCACACGTGCGGATTGCGTGAAGACAGCAAGGTGCTCTGTTGGGGCGAATTGGAGGGTGGTCGGCCAGCGCCAGTAGGCGGCGGGAATTCTAGGGAGGGCAGCGACTCTCGCGCTCAGCCAACTGCCGTGACCTCACCATTTGACGAAACGGACATTACAGACATCAGTAGCGGCTTCCTATTAAATTGTGCGCTTCGTTCAAATGGCGCTGTGGTCTGCTCGGGTGGCTTTTCTCCTCCCAATCAGAGCGACCGCTTCTCGGCTATCAGTAGTAGTTACCTCTATGCATGTGGACTACACGTTGACGGTACGCCCATATGCTGGGGGCTTGACGAGATTGGGCGCGCGTCGCCGCCAGAGGGAGAACGATTCGCAGCAATCAGCAGCGCCGCGAGCCACACGTGTGCGCTGCGGGAGGACGGCAGTGCAGTCTGCTGGGGCGGAGAGGAATACGTTGCGACGCCATCCCCGCCCAAGGGTGAACGGTTCAAGACCATTTCGAGCGGACTCTGGCATTCCTGTGCGCTCCGTCACGACAACTCCCTCGTTTGCTGGGGCTGGAATCTAATGTCGACGCTGCCGGGCGAGCGCTTTAAGGCGGTTTCCACCGGTGCGGTACACACCTGCGCGCTGCGCGAGGACGGATCGCCTGTTTGCTGGATGGGTTACGCATTCGGTCAGGTTTCGCCAACGACTGAATAGCCCAGTCTTGCGCTTGTGGTCTTTACTCTTGGGCAAACTAAAGAAGCAGTTATGCCACGAGTTCCTGAACCTTCGGCTATCCGCGCTGTAGTAGAGATAGGGGATAGTGAACTCATTGATGGGGCGGCTGCGTGCGCCGTGGGCCATCGATGATCTTCAATTCTACCGAACCGACTCAGAAAGTTTGTGCACCCAGCACACTTGAAACTCAGATTGCGCAGAGTGTAGCGATGTGCCATGCTAGGTTCGCGGGTAATTGGGTGCAGTTCAGTGCAGCGGTTATGCCTTAAACGCCATTGATCTAGGCCTGGAGAGGTGCTGCCCATGGATAGCTTTCGTGTTACGGCGGTATCGTTGTGCAGCCAGCCGGCGTCGCCGCGGGAAAACCTCGAGCATCACACCGCGTGGATCGAACGTGCCAAGGCCGAAAACCCCGATCTCATTTGCTTTCCGGAGCTTGGCCTGACCGGATACTCCATTACCGGGGCTATTTGGGAAGAGTCCGAGCCGGTGCCCGGGCCTTCCACGCAGGCGCTCGTCGAGTTGGCGCGGGAGCACGACGTCATGCTCGCCGCCGGCATTGCCGAGAACGACCGCGACATTGTGTATAACACCTACGTCATCGTCGGGCCGGAGGGGTATATCGGCAAGTCGCGCAAGATTCACATCCCGCCGGCTGAGGTGGGTTACTGGCGCGGCGGCGGCATTCCGCCGGTGATTGACATTGGCGTTGCCAAAGTCGGTGTGAACATCTGCTTCGACAACTGGCTGCCGGAGTCGAGCCGCATGGTGGCGCTGCAAGGGGCCGAGGTCATTCTGGCCCCATACGTTTGGGCGGTGGGCGATTGGGACGAACCGCCCGACCACGCCAGCCGCAACCGCGCGTGGAAAGACTACGCCGGCCGCACTTTTCCCGCCCGTGCCATCGACAACGGCGTCTTTCTGATTGCCATCAACGCCTGCGGCCCCTCTCCCTACAGCAGTACGCCGAGTTTTGGCAATCCCATGGTGATGATTTACAGTACGCTGGGGCAATTGGTAGCGGCCTCGCCGGACGACGCCAGCGATGAGGTGATGGTCACTGCCGACCTCGATAGGGGTCTCTTAGCCGAGCGCCGCTCCCAAGGCGTCTTCCATCCCCGCTTCCGCCGGCCGGAACTCTACGGCATCCTGGCGGAGGGCGACATCGGACCGCAGGACCCTCGCTAAGCGGGCGAGAAGACTCCCTCTCACTGGGGAGAGGGCCGGGGTG
>VXOZ01000444.1 GCA_009839775.1 Chloroflexota bacterium
ACCTCTCAACTAGAGACTGCGTTGTTCACAACCCATAGCCTTGGGCCACTTGGAAATCCACCGCTTCCGCGATGCCCTTCTGCACGAGGGATTCCACGTCCAAGACCGCTTCAGCGTCGCGGATGCCTTTGAGGTCGGTGTGGATGGAGGGATTTGAGGGAACGAACAGCGCGCAGCAGTCCTGATCGGGCTGGATGGAAATGGTGTAGGTGCCGATGCGCTCGGCTTCGTCGGCAATCTCCTGCTTATCCATGCCGATGAGCGGCCTGAGCATAAGTTGCGTGGCGGCATCGTCAACTGCAGTCAGGTTCTCGATAGTCTGTGACGCCACCTGTCCCAAGCTGTCGCCCGTAACCAGCGCCTGCGCGCCGTGCCGCTTGCCTAGTTCTTCCGCAATGCGCACCATGAAGCGGCGGTAGAGCACGACCCGGTAGGGCGCAGGACAAGCAACGACGATCTGGCGCTGAATTTCGCCCAGCGGCACTAAGTAGAGCACAGAATCGCCCTGATACGCGCTTATCACCTGTGCAAGCTCACGGGCCTTTTCCTGGGAAGCATTGTTGAGGTACGGGAACGAGTGAAAGTGTACGAGCACCGCCCGGGAACCGCGCTTGAGCATGCGGCAGGCGGCCACCGGGGAATCGATGCCGCCGGAGAGGAGTACGGTGACCGGCGCGCTGCACCCCACCGGCAGTCCGCCCGGGCCGCGCGCTTTATCAAAGAAGAATAGCGCGAATTGCGGTAGCACCTCGACGAAAATCGTCATGTCCGGCGCGCTGAGATTCACCCCGGCCCCGCTTGCTTCTTGCACGGCTGCGCCCAGCTTGATGGCGATCTCCCGCGACGAGAGCGGCAGATCCTTGAACGCCCGCCGCGCGCGCACGGCAAAGGTAGCGAACTCTCCCGCTTCCGGCAGCCGCGCCACCACTCCCCGAACCAGCGTTCCAAGCTCCGGTTGGAGGGCATACCCGCGCGCGAAATTTACCACGCCAAAGACACGGCTGATGCGCGCGCGCAGCGGCTCCCAGGGCGCGTCAGGCTCCAGCCAGAGCAGGATGCGCCCGCTGGCTCGCTCGACCGCCTTCACGCCCAGGCCCGCCGTTGCGCGGCGCAGGTTCTTTTCGAGCGTGCTCAAGAAGAACGGCCGGTTGCGGCCTTTCAGGCCTACTTCGTGGTAGTGCACAACCACACAGGGCCGCATACGCGGGCCGCGTGCCTGTGTTGCTGGCGCTATTTCCGTCTCGTTGCTTGCGCTAAGATTCATCAGCGATTACGCTGCCCAATTGTCGTCAAGAGCGGTACTCTGGCGAGACTGCTTTGCTCACCAACTCGGTCTTCATCTAACAGCGAATTCAAGATACCATAGCCGTTCTGCAGGCCACTGACCTCGAGGACAGTCTACCTTCGACACTCCGTCCAGCAATCCTCTACTATGAGTGCGTGCCCTGCAACCGCGCGCTTGAGCGCGATGCCCATTTTGCCTCATACCACAGGGCCTGCACGATCAGTCTCAAAATGACTGTGTCTTGGAGCGAAACCGCTTGTTACAAGACCAACCCCTCACGATCTCCGCGCTGCTCAGGACGTTTCTGCGCCCGATCAGCCTGACCTGGTTTCTCATGCTCTGCGAGACGGCGCTGACCGCGCTCATTCCCCTGCTGATCGGCTTTGCCATCGACGGCCTCCTCGCCGCTGACACGAACGCGCTCCTGCAACTCGCAGCCGTCTTGGCCGTGCTGATCGTCGTGAGCGTCATCCGCCGCCTCTATGATACGCGGGTCTACGGCACCATTGGCGTGGAGCTCGGCAAGGCCCTGACGGAGCGCTCGGCTGCCGTGCCGGTGTCGACGGTCAACGCCCGCCTGGAAATGAGCCGCGAACTGGTAGACTTCTTGGAAAACCAGGCGCCGGCGGTAATGGCCTCCGTTATTCAACTCGTCGTCGCGTTGGTCGTGCTCTTTGCCTTTCATCCTTTCCTGTTCGGGGCCACCTGCGCGGCAACCGTGCTAATGATCGTGTTCTACGGGGCATCACATCGGCGGTTCTTTCGCTTGAACGCCGAGTATAACCAGCAGACGGAGCAGCAAGTCCGCATCCTGGAAACAGCGCAACCCGAGGGTATTCTGTCGCACCTGAACAGAATTCGTCGCATTGGCATCAGGCTGTCGGACACGGAGGCCTATGTCTACGGCGCAATCTACACCGCGATGCTCGGCCTCATTCTCTTCAATCTCTGGTTCGCGGCAACGAACATGGAAATCACCGTCGGCAGGATCTTCTCCATCATCAGCTATTCCTGGGAGTTCGTGGAAGCCGCTCTGGTTCTGCCGGTAACCCTGCAGAGTTGGTCGCGCTTATCGGAAATCATGGAACGCATCAACCAGACAAGCGACACGGCCTAAGCCGCCCGTGCCTTCTCCTTACCGAATGTGGCTCTAAAGTGGCGTCAGTGTATCGCCTCGGGGGACGCAAAAGACTATTGCCGATTCGGTGAGTTCACCGAATCGTCCCTGCTAGCCCTCACTAGCCTTGTGATACTCTGGCCGTAACGAACATGCGGTCCGTACGTGACAAAGGGTCATTGGGCGATGGGTACACTCTCTGCTGCGGCAGTTACGGCAAAGCGGTACTTTGCCGCCGGCTTCTCTCTCGTCAGTCGGCGCCGCGGTACTTACGTCCTGCTTACAGTGCTTTACGTTACGCCGGCCTTGCTCGCGGCGCTGCTAACGGTGCTCATCCAAGAACCCAACGTGTGGCAGCAGGCGTTGCTCTATCTCCTGCGCTCCATCACCGTCGTGCTGGGCACGCTCGCCGTCATGGTGATGGTGTCATTTCACGCGCACGGGCAAGACATGAGCATCGCCCACGCGAGCCGGCTGGGCGTGTATTGGATCTTTCGCTATCTCTGGACCAATGCCCATACCAGCCTTATTTTCTGGGTACCTACGACCATTTTGATTAGTTTGCATGCACGGCAAGCAGAGGTTTTCCCGCTGGCAGGCGCTTTCCAGCCGTTGGCAGACGGCATTTGGTGGCTCGTCATCGGTGCCGCTGCGCTCGCCATCCACACGCGCACGATGCTGGCGCCGTTCTATGCCGTGCACGGGAATATGCCGGGCACGCTGGCAACCATCGAATCGTGGCGCTCGAGCGGACGTTCCTTCTGGACATGCCTGAGCACGCTCGTCCTCGCCAGCGCGCCGGTTGCAATCCCACTGGGCATCGCGGGAGGCAGCTTGTTCCTGGCGCTCACGTCTGCTCAGCGGGCGCTCTTTCTCCTCGCCCTGCCGGACCTCACGTGGGCCGCGATTCAGCTCATCCGCCCGCTGCTCATCCCAGCCGTCTACGGGCTTTACAAGGATTTTTGGGAGAAAGAAGCCGCCGGGAGGACGGCAGGAGACTTGCTTGCCACCGCTCCCAATCTTGCGCGCCCCTTACTGGCCTTAACGAGACCCCTCCCTCACTTCGGCCGCTGGGAGTGAGCGAGGATCATGAGAATCTACGCGGCTTGGCACTCTAGTTCCCAATAGGGTCAAGCACCTGCCCGAAGAGGTCGTGCAGTCGCGCGTAGTCGTCCTCCGGCAGCGTCGGATCTTCCAGCGCGCGCAGATTACTCTCGAAGTGCTCCAGGTTGGCAGTGCCGCTCAGCACGGTGCTCACGGCGGGATGCATTGCGGTGAACTTGTAGGCGGCGCTGGGGATTGAATCCACGTTGCCTTTGATCAGCCAGTCCAAGGGTTTTCGGTCGGGTAGCACGTCTGTTGCGACGAGACCGCGCTGCTTGAGATCGGCGACTGTCTCTTCCAAGCGTTCCCGCACGGCAAGTACGCGCCGCACCGCAAACATAATGAACACACCCACGTTGTGCTGTAGACATTGGGGATACACCAAACGGTCGGCGCTCTGATTCAGCAGGTTGTACCCCACCATGGCGGTAGCAAAGTGGTCGTCTTCCAGCGCCATCTGCAGCATTTCATGGGCGCCGTCTTCACCGTACTGCTCCGTAATGCCGATCCAGCGGCACTTCCTCTGGTCCCGCAGCTTCAACACCGTCGGCAGGAGGCGCTCCATTACGGCTCGGTACTGCTGAGGCCGCACGCCGTGAAACTGAAGTATCTCGACAGAATCCGTCTGCAAGCGCGTAAGGCTGCGCTCTACCGACTCCACGACGTCCTGCGGCGTAACCACCTCTTCTTCCCACTCAGGCGTGAACTTCGTAGCCAAGTAGTAGCGATCCCGCGGCACGCCTTTGAGGGCCCGTCCCAAAATGGCTTCGCTGTCACGGTAGCCGGCCGCAGTATCGAAGATGTTCACGCCAACGTCGAGCGCTCGTCGCACGAGGCGATGAATGTCCGGCTCCGGCACACCGGTACTCTGTCCGAAATTGCTCGGTCCGCCGGTGCCGAGACTCAGCAAGGAGACGTGCAGGCCCGTGCGGCCCAACGTGCGATAGAGCATCGAGGCTTCCTCCTCTCGACAGCAGGGGTTCTCAGCGCATATTATACGAGAGGAGGAACTATCGCGCTCACACGACAGAGAACGTAGAGTTTTTGCTCGTCTGTTCGCTCACAAGTGACCTCCCTCTTCGGGTGTCTTGCCTCGCTCTCGATTGAGCCAAATGCGCGGACACGGTGCATAATGCATTTGGACTGCCCTGCCCGTGTCTACCGGACCAGTAGGATAAGAACGTGCGATGATCCCACTCTTCCCGTGTGCAGCAGTGCCTAACCAACGTTCAACGATACCAGTGCGCTTGTTCTCTCGAAGCGAACGCAGCATACAGCGCCGACTGTCGCACGCAAATACATTCGTTGAGAGCGAATCACCTGTGGTCCTCTCTTACTGGGCCGGCTGTCAGCCAGCGGCGCACGCCGACACGAGGAGCCTACTCTAAAGTGCAACGCCGCGACTTCCTTACAGGCGTGCTTGCGGGCATGCTGCTGCCGTTGCTTGTTGCCTGCGGCGACGAGCGGTCGGGCGGGACCGTGCGCATGCAGATGCCCTTGCCGGACGATCTCGATCCGGCAGCACTGCAATCCGACCTTGACGCGCAGCTTGCAGTCCACGTCTACAGCGGACTGGTTACGCTGAACGACAAAGGCGAGCCGATCCCTGACCTAGCGCAACGTTGGTCGCTTTCTCCGGATGGCCGCACATACGTTTTTCCCTTACGTCCCGGTCTTCGTTTCCACGACGGAGAGCAATTAGCCGCAGCGCATATCAAAGATACGTGGGAACATCTGCTCAATCCTCAATTCGATTCGCCCCGCGCTCTGCCCTTTCTCGGCAATATCGTGGGCGTAGCCCCGTACCGCAACAGGATTGCCGGGAACATTAGCGGCATCCGCGCCGTTAACACGCGGACCCTTGAGATCGACCTTGCTGAGCCTGACCTTACCTTTCCGGCAAAACTGACACACCCTGCGACATATGTCCAAGCGCCCGCCGGGTTAAGGGGCGGCACAGCGCAGATCGGCAGCGGTCCCTTCACCGTGGTGAATTGGGTCCCCGGTGAAGCGTTGACCCTCGTCCGCAGCGAAGATTATTACGGCTTTGCGCCGCTGTTGGATCGCATCGAGATTACCGGAGGGATTGATGCGCAGTCTCTTCGTCGCTACGCCGACGATGCCCTGGACATTCTGTACGTGGGCGCGCAAGACATAGCGGCGGTACTTGACAGGAACAATCCTCTCCATAGAGATCTGGTCGTGCACGATGCCCTGGAGATGACGTTCCTGGCTATGAACAACCGCGTCCCGCCTTTCGATGACGAGGGAGTGCGCCAAGCCTTTGCCTTGGCCATCGACCGTGCCGCCGTCGTCGAGCAGGTGTTTTCGCAAACGGTGGGCAGGGCGACCTCGCTGCTGCCGCCTTCGCTCCGCGACGGCGGCGCGGATACGGTGGACTTCGACATCTTCAAGGCACGGCAGGCGTTGGGCGATTCCCGCTACCGGGACGCAGGCAACCTACCGGAAGTGACGTTTACGGTGCCGGGCGACCGCAGCCCTCCGCCGTCTGAAGTCTTAGCGTTGATCAATATGATTCAACAGCATCTTGGCGTGCGCATCCGTATTGAGCGCGAGCCTTGGGCCGCGTTTGTCGATAACCTCGATAGGCGGGCGAATCCGTATCAACTCTTTCTCTTCACGTGGCGCGCTGAATATCCCGACCCACAAGCAGTGCTGGACCCGCTCTTTCGTTCCAGCAGTGTGTCAAACTACAGCGGCTACCGCAGCCCGGACGTGGACGCGCTCCTGCTGCAAGCCAGGGGCGAGCACGACAGCGACCGCCGCAGACAGACGCTTGCGGAGATCGAGCAACGTATCGCAACCGACTCACCCGTGACTCCATTGTGGCACGGGAAATCCTACGTTCTCGTCAAACCGTGGGTGCGAGACGTTCAGCTTTCCGCGACAGCGAGGCCTTGGTTGAACCGGGTACACCTGGACCAGGACTCTTAGCCAGGTCTGATTGCTGCTACCAAGGGGGACCTTTGCGATGTCCTCGCCAAAGCGAGATAGTTCCCTCTCCCGTCGCGGGAGAGGGCTAGGGTGAGGGTGAATTTACTCTGGTTTAGCCCCATTTCAGTGGTTTATCTCCCCTATGTGAAAGCCTTATAAGGGTTGGGGGCCCGCTTTGCAAGATTTCCCCTCACCCCGACCTTCTCCCCCAAGGAGAGGGGGGATACTCTTTTGCCGCCTCCTATCTCCTGCGGTCGAATTACGCAGAAAATGATGATTGTACCTTCTCGGCCTTGCATACAAACGCAAGCTGTGATATTGTAGACACAGCATAGTGATGCGCCAAATCCTTAATTGGAGCGGGGGACCCAGCAATTGGGGTGAACCGCCGTCGCGCGGAGGGTGACTCTTTCCACCCTAACCCGACAGCTAACCTCGTAGGCGATAGAAAGAGCTTTTGGCTGATAACGCCAAGGAAGCTCTTTTGTTGTTAATAGACGCACACGAACCGCGCTCTTCCGCTCTGGGTTCGGCACTGCCGCTCCGGGATTGCCCCCCGTTGTCCCCGCATAGTGCCTTGAACGGATTCCCTGTATCTCCCAATCATAGGGATAGTTAACCTTGCGATTTTCCTGAATGCTCCTCCTGTTCGCACCACCCCGCACCGGCCCTTTCCCCCAAGGGTCGGTGTCGGCTTAAGGCGCACGGTCGGGGGTCTATGTAAAAAGAGAGCATGCTGGGCTTCCGGTAGCGCGATAAATGGAGCGATCTCCCAGCGATTTTCCCTATGCTGCAAAGCCTGGAACGGCTTATACTGTACCTAAGGAGACCTTTGCATAACCCTCGCCACGGCGAGGCAGTCCCCTCTCCCTTAGACGGGAGAGGGCTAGGGTGAGGGTGAATCTGCTCTGGACGCCTGTCGGTTCATAGCCGGTTTAGTTCTAGTGTATATTGACTGTACATGTCATACGATTGAAAAAGCAGGAAATCCCCTCACCCCGGCCCTCTCCCCGAGGAGAGGGTGAAACTCCTTACCCCCGGGACCTCGTTATGCAAAGGTCTCCCCAGGGAGAAGGTGTAGCTCCCTGCCCACGGGACCTAGTGATGCAAAGTCTCCTAAGAACTATGCGCGGCTGCATAGCGCGATTACGGGCACGCAGTGGAGGTCCCTGCGCGGCGGGGAGATCTACGAAGCGTGTCGGCACACTGCGGGCACGGGAATCCGGCGGTGCTCAAACCGTTGGCCGGTGCAGCCATAACCTTAAGAATCTACCAGAGTTGACTTGACGTATCCACGTAGAAGGAGGCGCAAAGACACCCCCAGATGTCAATGAAGACACCGCCTCTCTCCGC
Organism: Chloroflexota bacterium; assembly: GCA_009839775.1. Lineage (GTDB taxonomy): Bacteria > Chloroflexota > UBA11872 > VXOZ01 > VXOZ01 > VXOZ01. Next base: position 7,815 of record VXOZ01000444.1, read on the forward strand.
TGTGACGGTCTCCCTTGTCCTCCCTGCGCTCAATGAGGCAGACAACATCGCCGCTACCCTCGATGACTGCGTGCAGACCCTGCGGCGGGTGACGCAAGACTACGAGATAATCGTCGTTGACAACGACAGTACGGACAATACGGCAGACATCGTCCGTCAGCTCCAGTCCGAAAATGCGCGCATTCGACTGATTCATCAGCCTGTGCGCGGCTACGGTTCCGCCATTTGGACGGGACTCAAGGCGGCACAATGGGAGATCGTGGGCTGGCGCGACTCCGACACACAATACCGCACTGCCGACATCGTTCCCATGCTCAAGGCGTTAGACACGTACGACGTGGTGGTCGGCCACCGCGTGCAACGCAAAGATCCTTCCCATCGCCTGCTGTTCGCGCTCCTTTGGAACGTGCTCAACCGCATTCTCTTTGGGTTCGTGGTGCACGATATGGACT
>VXOZ01000436.1 GCA_009839775.1 Chloroflexota bacterium
ATGGTCGGCAGCGTCATATGTGTATACCACACTGTAAGAGGCTGGCGAGCTTCTCTGCCTCCACCGGACGGGACGCAAACGCCCGCGGGCTCCAGCGACGACGCAGTAGGTCGTGGATCGGATAGTCGGTAATGGCCGGTTTTTCCATAGAGTTGCTTTCCTCGTGTTTCAGAATGAGTCTGCGTTGCTCTCAGCATACTTCACTCCCCATCCACTGCCCACTGCGTGGTTGTTATAACTTCAGACTTTGTGGAATCACAGTAGCCTAGGGCCGAGGAGCGTATTCGACACAGTCCTTACTGACTGCTAGAATCAAGTTACAGCCCCTATCCGCTTCGCCGGTAGGGTCGAGACCGCTCTTGGAGCGGTCTCTGTTTTTAAGCCTTTTGAGAGTCTAACAGGCTCCACCAAAACCCGGAGTGACGCACCGAACGCCGTCAATTATCATGGTAATGCTGGAAGCATTGCTTGCTGCGCGTCTATCCAAGTCGGGTGCAAAGCTGGCACGATGCTTCTTCCGAATACGTTTCGAAACAGAATTCCATACAACCTTATGCTTACGACACGCATCATCCCCTGTCTTGACGTGCATCGCGGCCGCGTGGTGCGGGGGCAGCAGTTTTCGGCGGATAAGGACGCCGGCGACCCCATCGAACTCGCCGTGCGCTACAACGAGCAGAGTGCCGACGAGCTCGTCTACTACGACATCACCGCCTCGGCGGAGGAGCGCGGCATCTTTCAAGACCTCGTGGAGCGCACCGCCGATCAGCTCTTCATCCCGCTCACGGTCGGCGGCGGCATTCGCACGGCGCAGGACATACGCCGCATGCTCATGGCGGGGGCGGACAAGGTCTCCATCAATACGGCGGCGGTGGAGAATCCCGACCTCATCAACGACGGCGCCGAGGGCTTTGGCAGCCAGTGCACGGTGCTCTCCATGGACGTGAAGCGCGTGCCCCAAACCGACGGCAGCATCAAGTGGCACGTCTTCACCCACGGCGGCCGCCGCCAAACGGAGGGTGAGGCGGTGCCGTGGGCGATAGAGGGCGTGGAGCGCGGCGCGGGCGAGATCGTGGTCAACAGCATCGACGCCGACGGCACCCTGGCCGGTTACGACCTGGAACTCCTGGCCGCCGTCTGCGCCGCCGTGGACGTACCCGTGATCGCCAGCGGCGGCGGCGGCACGCTGGAACACCTCTTCGACGCGCTCGACAAGGGCAATGCCCACGCCGTGCTCGCCGCCTCGATCTTCCACTACGAACACTTCACCGTGCGCGAGGTGAAGGAATATCTGGCCAGCAGGGGCATCCCCATGCGGCTGAACTAGGCTGCTGTGCGTCACGACACGTACTGCGTCTGTGAGTTGGAAGCAGATTAGCGGAGAAGAGCATGTCGGCGAAAGTGCTAATTAGGCCGTACAACCCGAATCTCGACACCGGGGCCTTGCTGTCGCTCTGGCAGACGGCGCTTGGTGACACGTGGCCCATGCGCGACGATCTCTTGTGGCGGCAATTGACCGAGCATCGCTTCTATCGCGGGGACGATCACTTGGTGGCGGTGGCGGGTGAGGAGATCGTCGGTTTCGTGGGCACGCAGGTGGACCGCTGGGAAGGTGTCCCCGACAATAAGCGCGGCGGGGGCATTTCCGTTGTACTCGTGCATCCCGACTGGCAGCGGCAGGGCATCGGCACGCGCTTGCACGAGGCGGCGCTTGCGCAACTGCGCCGTGAAGGGGTGCAGGAACTAAGGCTCGGCGGTGGCGGCGCGTACCGCTTCTGGCCGGGCATTCCCACGGATCTTCCTGGGGCATATGAATTCTTTGCCGCCTGCGGGTGGCCGCTGGAACCTGACCGCCGCTCCTGCGACCTGGTGCGCGACCTCAGCGACTTTCGCGTGCCCTCAGCCATGCGCGCCCGTCTGGCAGAGGAGGACATCACGATCCGTCCCGCCCGAGAGGACGAGGTAGAGGCCGTGATCGCGTTTGAATATGAGCATTTTCCCGGCTGGGCCGCGGGATTCGTCTACATGAGAGAACTCGGCGACTACCAGAACATGCTCGTGGCGTTCGACCCAGACATGGGCATCGTCGGCACGCTCATGCTGCACACGCCGTCGTCGCGGTGGCTCACGGCAAACGTCACGTGGAAGACTATGCTCGGTGACTCACTCGGCGGCGTCAGCGCCGTGGGCGTAGCCGAGAGCGAGCGGGGACGTGGCATCGGCATCGGCATGGTCGCGGTTGGCTCGGACGTGCTGCGCGCGCGGCGTCGGCAACTGCCACATCGACTGGACGAGCATCGTCGACTTCTACGGCAAGCTGGGCTACACGGTCTGGCGGGAGTACTGGATGAGCACGCGAAAACTTTCCTGAACTGATGGGGGCGTGACGACGCGGCGTGATCAGGATGGATACCCGTTCCGTCCAGCCTATAAACGAATTGGGCGCGGACATGCCGGACTGGGTCTTGCTCACTGTCGTGGCAAGGGGCAATTCGGTCGCCTGCGGGCTAGGCGCTGCCTAGCATGCAAGAGAGCGGGGAACCTGCTACGCACATTCCCCGCTCATCCGCAAGGTAGGTAGGCACGAATAGACATTCCTCTTGCCACTCTAAGCGCAACGTCTGGTTCCAAGAATCTTGGCAATCCGTGTATAATAAGCCTCTATAGAGAGCCTAAGGGGTCGTTTGCCTATTGCGAAAGCGCTCCTTGCAGTGGGGTTCTTGGCCCACAGGCCTTTGAGCCAATACGCGCCGAGTAGCGGCCATTGGGCGCCAAGCGGCGAAGAGAACGGCTGAGGCTAGAAACTGAAATGTAAGGAATGGGTTCACGTAAGGAAGTGCGGCATGGCGAAGGTGGTGACGCAAGATCAGAGTACCGAGTCGCTGCGCAGCTTATCTGCGGCGGAGCTTGAGACCTACCATGAGCAGGGCTTCATCATCATTGATAACGTCTTCCCGCCGGAAGACGTGACGGCAATCAACGAAGAACTAGAGCGTCTCTTGCCGGAGCACGGCGATACCCAGGAGCACCGGCCTGGGTGGATTTTCCAACTCGGGCTCCGCTCGGAACTCATCAGCACCTTTGCCCGCGACGAACGCATCCTAACCTTGATAGAGGATATCGTCCGCCCCGGCATTGCCATCCATTCGGCCAAGCTTGTCTCCAAGGTGCCCCACTCCGACATTGTTTGCCACTGGCACCAGGACGAGGCCTTCTACACCAGACCCGACGACCCCAAGTCCTTCAGCGAGACACGCATGTCCATCTGGGTGCCGCTCCAGGACGCCAACGAGGCCAATGGCTGCATGTGGGTGGTACCGGGCAGTCACCGCTGGGGCTTGCAGGACTTCGAAATCATGGACTACGGGGCCTGCGTCCGCAAACTCACCCCCGAAGAGTACGCCAATGAGCACGCCATACCCGTGCCCCTGCCGGCCGGGTCGATGCTGCTCTTCCACGGCTTGCTCTGGCACCACTCCAAGGGCAACAGCACCGACCACGTGCGCCGTGCCTTCATCGTCTCGTACCAGGAGGCTACGTCTCACGCCGACGTCGGGCAGCGGAAGCTCATCCGGCCCGCGCCGTAGGCAAAGTACGGACTTGCTAGCTCCACCAAACCGGACAAGGTTAAGCAGCTTCGTGTAGAGGTCCTATTTGGCGCTGCTATCCGTGAGGCGTGCTACGGCACCCGAGGCCCGCTGAGTATCAGCTTAGTCCCACCGGAACAAGCGTACGCTGGCGACGACGCAGACCGCCCCTACTACGCCTAGGTAGACGAAAGAGACCCAGACGGGCACGCCGATGGTCGTTTCCGTCTCCCAGGTCGCGCCCAGCCAGAGGAACGTGAGCAGATCGTAGGCGTGCGTCAGCGGCAGCCAGTCGCCCACCAGTTGGAGCGAGGTAGGAAAGGCCTCCCTAGGACCGAACGCCCCGCTGAGCACCAACATGGGCGCGAACAGCACAAGCCCCAGTCCCAACGCGGTGCGTGTATTGCGGATGCGGGCGGTGACGGCCGTCCCAAAAGCGGCAAACGCCAAGTAAGACAGTAGTATAGCCAGCCCCACCATCGCCGCGTTACCCCCGAAGCGTATGCTTAATGCCAACCAACCCACCACGAGCATCAGAGCCAGAGACACTACGACGATTACGGCGCCCACCGCCAACGGCGCAATGATGAGCATGTACGACGGCATGGGCGTAACCCGGTAACGTCGGAATATGCCGTGTTGGCGAAACTCTACCAGTGTCTGCGGCAGCGCGACAATGCCGAATACCGCCGTTACCCAGGCGATGTTGCCGGCGAGCAGGACATCCCTTACGTGGAAAATCTCCACGACTCCGGCGTCCCTTTCTACCGGAATCTCAATGACACCGACCGAGAAGCCCAGGGCGAGGAAGACCGCCAGCGGCAGTATCACCGACATGAACATGGCGCCCGGTTCGCGCAGCGCCAGGAGCAATTCCGTAACAATCAGCTTGCGCAGAGCCGTGGGGTTCATTACCGTCCTCCTTCCGGGCCCTCGGGCCCAACGGCTAGAAAGTAGATGTCGTCCAGGCTGGCGGGCCGCGCCTCCAGGACACCGGGCGAAGCTCCTCTTTCGCCCAGAAAGTCCGAAACTTCGCCCACCACGTTGCCATCGCCATAGACGTAGAAGCTCGTCTCCGTCCCGCGGACGTGGGCGACGCTTGGCAATGCCGCCAGGTCGCCTTCTCGTAGGGCCCCAAGCGCCGCTCGCGGCAGGACAACACGCGCCGCTAGGCCCGACTCCGCGATGAGGCGCTCAGGCGGCCCGGCCATAACCGCCCTGCCCTCATTCAGGAACAGAACCGTGTCGCAGTATTCGCGCGCCTCCTCCAGGTAGTGCGTGGTCACGACAATCGTCATGCCGCGAGCGTTCTGCCGCCTGATGTACTCCCAGAACCGGAAGCGTGACTCCGGGTCGAGGCCGGTGGTAGGTTCATCCAGGAACACGATTTCAGGGTCGCCCACAAGCGCAAGCACGATGTTGACGCGCCGCTTCTGGCCGCCAGACAGCGATCCGTAGCGTTTGGAAAGGAACCCATCAAGCTCCAATTCGGCGCTGAGTTCGGACAGAGGCAGGGACGTCCGGTAGAGCGCGGCAAACAGATGCAGCGCCTCCCGCACCTTCATGCGCGGGGGAATTCCAATCTCCTGTAGTTGCACACCGATCTTATGCACGAACCTGGTGTGGTCGGCAATGGGGTCCAATCCGGCGACGAGCACCGCGCCGCTGTCCGCTTGGCGCAGCCCTTCGAGGCACTCGATAGTCGTGGTCTTGCCGGCGCCGTTGGGGCCGATGATACAGAATATGCTCCCACGCTCGACCTCAAAGCTCAGGTCGTCTACAGCCACCACGTCGCCGTACACTTTTCGCAAGGATGTCACTTGCACCGCGAGGGCATCCGAAGGCTCTCTACTCATGCATCTCCCTCCATCATCGCTATAGTTTGTAATACAAAGTAGTTTGTGATACAATCTTACCAGATGCGTTTGGACGGAGGCAAGTCCGCTGGCATTTGGTAGTCAACTGTTGAAGGCTAGATCGTACGGCAATCTACGCGGCCACACCGGCCAAAGGAGGACAGGAGGGGTACGATGAAGGAATCAGACAGCAAGCTTGCGGCGTTCACCCCGCAAGAAAGTTGGCAGGCCATCCACACGACGATGGACAAGGCCCGCAGCTCCATGTACGTCGCGGGAACGGCAACGATACTGCTTCTCTGGGGCGTAATATCCGCGCTGGGGTTTACTGCACAGTACGTCTTCGAGACCTTGGCGCCCGACCTTACGCTGCCCAACCCGTGGCTTTACCCACTGCTCTGGGGCGTTCTGATAGCCGCGGGGATGGCGGGCAGCGCCATCATTGGACACCACGCGGGCAAGAAGAACGTGGCCGGCGGCGCCATGCGCAGCGCTGGCATCCGGGTCTTCCTCTTTTGGCTTGCGGTAGCGGTAGCGGCATTTTTCGTCCCTGGGGCGGCAGGAATGTGGACTGCCGAAGCCGCGGCCAACATACCCCGCGTTTCGATCGGCATAGCGGCGCTGGGATATATCCTGTACGGCATAATGCACCGCCCGGTGATTGCTTTCGTGGGCGCAGGGATTGCGGTAGCTTTCTATGCTCCCAGCTATGTCGCAGGTGATGCTGCGCCATTGCTGACAGCGGGTGCGATACTGGTGTTGACGGCGCTGAGCGCGGCATGGATTCGCAAGAGCGGCGTCCTGTGACCGACGACATCGTCCTCGATGAAACCATCCACCAGCCCACACGGCTGCGGATAATGACCATGCTGGTCTCTCTGCCCACAACAGACCGGCTTGCTTACGGGTTCATTCAAGAGACGCTCGACCTGACCGGCGGGAACCTGACCACCCATCTACGCAAGCTTGAAAACGCCGATTATCTCGTCATCACGAAGGAGTTCCAGGAATCCAAGCCGCGCACGTGGATACAGGCGACGCCGGCGGGACGCCGCGCTTTCGCTGAATACCTCTCCAACCTAGAGAAAGCGCTGGACTGGCGGCCGCGTACTTAGACCGCCAAATGGGAAAGGGTCGAGCGTCTTCGTAATGCGGCCCACTTGGATTTAGAGAGCCTCCGCAGGCCGCGACTAGCGGTTTTTCATCACCGAACACATGCGCGGTTCCGGCGCAACGCCAGGTACGGTAGCATTCGATTCCTCTGTTCAAAACTGAGTGAATTTAAGCAACATGCGTGGCTACGTGCCGTGCCGAGCGGTCGAGCGAGCTTAGCTTTTCAACCACCGATCCAAGAACTGCACCGAGTGCAACTGCGCCGTGTCCTCGCCCGGCTCGATTTCGTGGCCGCCCTCGTGGACGTGGATCTCGCACTTCTCGCCGATGCCGAGCCGGTCATAGATGGCCTTGACCTCGGCAAACGCCTCTTCGGCCAGCGGCCAATAGACCGCGCCGTCGTGCTTGCCTTCCTCCACCATGAACGCCCTGGGACAGATCAACGACGCGATGTCGCTGTCCGCGAATTCGTGGAGATGGGGATAGATTTTGTCTTCTTCCACGGTAAGGGCGAAGGGCCGGTAGTGCTCGGAGGGAATCACCTGTTTCTGGTAGCGCTCGTTGAACCACGCCGTGCTCACCACCGCTTGCAAGCGCGTATCCAATGCACCTAGCCAAAGCGCCGACTGCCCGCCCTGCGACTTGCCGTAGAAGCCGATACGATTATTCGCCACCTGCGGCAGGCTCTCCAGCAAGTCCACGCCGCGCGAGAGCGCAAACATCTCCACGCCAAAGAGGTCCATGCCGATGGTGCGGCAGAGGCGGTTGAGGTACATGCGGGCGTGGGGTTGCCCGCTCTTGAGCTCCTGCAGCTTCGGAGCAAAACGTCCGGCCAGCGTCTCCGGCTCAAAACCGGTCACCATGCGCGTCGCGAGCACGGTATAGCCGTGCCTGGCCAGCCGCCCGCCGATGCGGTGGTAGGTGCTGTCCGTGCCCGCGTGCTCGGCCTCGGTGAAGCCACAGGCAGTCTCGGGCACGCCATAGATGCCGATTTGCAGGACCAGCCCGGGAAACGGCCCTTTGCCCAGCGGCGTGAGCAAGAGCGCGTCGCTATCCACGCCTTCGAACACGCGGTAATAGACGCGCTCGACACGAAAGTCCGCAGTCGTCGTCAGCGGCTCGATGCGCAGGTGCATGTCGTGCCGCTCCCACGGCCAGCCGCCCAGGCTGTCCAAAAAGTGCTGCCGGTTGGGCTCCACCGAGTGCACGTAGGCATCCAGGCCGGAGAAGTCGCGGTTCCAGTAGCGTTCCCGCGCATCGTAAAGCTGTTTAATGTAGTGGAGCAGGTAGTCCTCGTACTGCTCGAACAACCGCTGTTGTCGCGGATTCACGTCCTCGATGCCGAGAACGGGCCAATCGTCGTAATAGGCCATGCTGCAGAACCTCCTGTTACATTGAGCAACGAGTACTTGCCATGCGGGGACACGCCGTGCTCCTCTTTCGGCATCTGATCCGCTCGTGCTGAGGGCTGCGCGAAGCGCCCTTGTCGAAGCACAAGTGGGGAGAGGGCTAACGATCGGGTCAATCCGCTTTCATACACCGTTCGCCCTGAGCTTGTCGAAGGGTGAACGGACAGGCTTATGGCCGCGGGGGGGGGGGGGGGGGGGGGGGGGGGGGGGGGGGGGGGGGGGGGGGGG
>VXOZ01000097.1 GCA_009839775.1 Chloroflexota bacterium
ATGGCGTCCTGGCTTTCGATGGCGCGCAGGGCGACCAGGTGGTCGTATGTGCGTTCGTCGCCCATCACACCGACGCTCTGCACGTCGGGCAGCACGGCCAGCACCTGCCAGTATTTTTCATAAAGCGAAGCGGCGCGGAGCTCTTCCGTAAGAATGGCATCCGCCAGGCGCACGATGTGCAGCTTCTCTTCCGTCACCGCGCCGAGCACGCGCACGGCGAGACCCGGCCCCGGGAACGGATGCCGCCAGACGAGCTCGTGGGGCAGTCCCAATTCTTCGCCCACGGTGCGCACCTCGTCCTTGAAGAGCTTGCGCAGGGGTTCGACGAGGGTAAGGCGCATGGTGTCCGGCAGGCCGCCCACGTTGTGGTGGCTCTTGATGCGGGCGGCGGCTTTCGAATCCGGCGCGCGACTCTCGATCACGTCGGAGTAGATGGTGCCCTGCGCCAGGAAGTCCACGGGCGCGTGCCGCGCGGCCTCGTCCTCGAAGACGTCAATGAACGTCTCGCCGATGATGCGGCGCTTCTTTTCCGGGTCGGTCACGCCGGCCAGCGCATCCAAGAATCGGGCGCGGGCGTCTACCCGCCGCACGGGAATGCCGAGGCGCGTCAGGCTCTCTTCCACCCAGTCCGGTTCGTTGAGGCGCAAGAGACCGTTGTCCACGAACACGTTTATCAGCCGGTCGCCGATGGCCCGGTGCAGCAGCGCCGCCGCCACGGTGGAGTCCACGCCGCCGGAAAGCGCCAGAATGACCCGCTGGTCGCCAACTTGCGCCTGAATGTCCGCCACCGCCTCATCGATGAAGACGGCGGGCGTCCAGTCGCCGCGCAGGCCGCAAACCTCAAAGAGGAAGTTGCGCATGATCGCCATACCTTCAGGCGTATGCGCCACTTCCGGGTGGAACTGAATGCCGATCATACCCTGCGTGTTGCCCATGGCGGCAATAGGCGAATTAGCCGACGACGCCAGCACCGCGAAGCCCGGCGGCAACGCCGTGATGTGGTCGCCGTGGCTCATCCACACGTCCTGGTCGGGGGCGAGGTCTGCAAATATACCGGCGGCATCCTCCGCGCGGATCATGGCATGGCCGTATTCGCGCCGTTCTGCAGGCTCCACGTTGCCGCCCAAGGCTTGCGCCATGAGTTGCATACCGTAGCAGATGCCCAAGACCGGCCAATCACCTTCCCAGACGTACGGCTGCGGGTGCGGCGCGCCGGGAGCATAGGCGCTGGACGGACCGCCGGAGAGCACCAGGGCGCGGGGATTGAGGGCGCGTAGCGTAGCCTCATCCGCGTCGTAGGGCATGAGTTCGGCATAGACGCCGCACTCGCGGATGCGGCGCACGATGAGCGGGCTGTACTGGGAACCGAAGTCGAGGACGACGACGCATTCGCGGGTACCATGGGAATAAGATGGATTCCCGCTTTCGCGGGAATGACGGAGGGACGATCTTTCGCCGGAATGACGGAGTGAGGTCTCTTCGTTGGGTTGACGAGACCGAAGTCCTTCGTTGGCTTGTGGGAGTGATGGTTCTAGTGATGCATCAGGAGTGGCGGAGGTCTCCAACGGGCAGTTCTCCTTCTAGTGGTGTGGATGCGTTGGGGCATAGGCTGGGTCAGGAACCGGTGCTCGTACCTAGTAAGCTTTGTCTTTTCCTTTTGTAAGACCCCCACCCTAGCCCTCTCCCAAAGAGAGAGGGGATAAGAAGAGAGTCCTGTGCACTTCAGTCTGCGCGACCTGCCAAGCGTGAACTGAGGCTAACGCTAGTGGTTAGACATCTTTGCATTGATGGGTAGGAGCGCCGGTAGCACAGGTTTGTTACCTGTGTCCGTCCCCTCAGTTTGACGTGCTCGCTCCACACTATGGCAAGATGGCGCAGGTTGCAAACCTACGCTACCCAAAAATGAAATCGTGTTGGACTACTAGTGGCGGTCGACGCGCGGGTTAACTTCAAGTTCACGCAGGTCCTTCACCATTTGGGCCAGACCTCGTGCACCGGCCTCTAAGAACTTGCGGCCCTTTTCGGCAGTCGCTACCGTCGGATCGCCGCGCACACCGGTCTTGGAAAACGTGCTCCAGTAGGGCATGGCCACCGCGTGGTTGGCCTCCTCAGACCGGCCGGCGACGAGGTCGTTCCAACCGCCCAAGCTCATGGGCAGGTCCGGCGGAATCTCCGCCGCCGCCTTGTCCATGTAGACGTTGTCGGGGTCGATTGCGAGGTAGAGGCTCGTTTCCAGTTCGCCGCCGTGTGACATGCCGCCGTGGGGCGAGTCGCGCAGCTCGGCCACCACCTTGCGCACCTCGGCAATGCCCCAGTGGTTCATGGCGTACACGAGCCCCTCGCCCTCGGTCTCGATTACCGCCAGGCGAGCGGCAACTTCGGTGAAAGCCGTATTGCTGCCGTGACCGTTGAGCATGATGATGCGCGTAAAGCCGTGGTGAATGAGCGACTTGCAGATGTCCACGAGGTAGCGCACAAAAACGTCGCCATCCACGTGGATCACGCCGGGAAAGTCCAGGTGGTGCGGGTCGTAGCCGTGTGCCACCGCCGGCACTACCACGCACTGGTCCGGCACCAATTCTGCCGCCCGCTCGCAGATGGTGGTGGGCAGCAGCACGTCAACGTCCAGTGGCAAGTGCGGGCCGTGGTCCTCGATGCAGCCCGTGGGCAGCAGGGCTACCCGCCTTTGCGCCGCCGCTTCCTTGATCTCCGGCCACGTCATCTTGCCGTATTGGGTCTTGGTCGTCATGCGGTGGTCTCTCCTCTGCTCGTTCTTGCTTTTGCTGAATTGGCTTAGGGAGCTTAGTTCTCTTTCGATTATAGACTGTGCGGGATGTTGGGTGCTTTATCCCGTGGCTTGGCTTACACGCGGGACGGGCAGTTTCAATTCTCAACCCTCACCCCGGCCCTCTCCCAGTCTTGGGAGAGGGAGCAAGCGCAGTCGCGCTCGGGTCGTTGGCGAAACGGGCAAGCCCCGCACGAAGGTTTGGCGGCAGGGGAACTAAAGGAGGGGAAGAGCAGGCAGCAAGCTGAGAGACTCGCTGTTGATCGTCGGAGAAACCGACATAAAAGGTTGTGACCCGTGCTCAACCAAATGGAATTGGCCCAGTTCCACGGGAAGATGCCGCAGGTTACAAACCTGCGCTACCAGTTGCCCATTTCTTAGACCGGAGCGGGGGACAAGCCCCCGCGCTACAGTTTGGCGGTAGGATGATTACTGCGACCGGAGACGGATTGAAAGTCTTCGTGCTGTGCCTGTCCTAAGCCTATCAAAAGTTCGAAGCATGGACGTTATCGCAGCAGAAAATCAACAATAGCAGAATCTCCTATTCAATGATGAATTGTGCAGACGGTAGCACAGGTTACAAACCTGTGCTCGACCCTAAGCATTTGGCGTAATCGGCCAATCTCGCAGGAAGATGTCGCAGGTTGCAAACCTGCGCTACCAGGGCTCTTGCCCATCAATTCGAACGTGCTGGACCATAGGAGCCACGAAGGCTAAACCAGTGCGCTGCAAAGACACAGAGGGCTGGCATTGCGCCAACCCTCTGCAAACATCCTTCAACAGAGTCTAGGTGGAAGACTATTCTATCGTAACCTCCTCCGTGCGGACGGTCTCGATAGTGCCGCCAGCGTACTTCCAGACCTCGATTGGCGTGGTCACGTCGCCGTTCGCATCGAAGTCGTGGGCGCCGGCCGCGCCTTCGTAGTTGATGCTCCCACCGGCGCGTAGAGCCTCAACCGCAGCCTTGACGCCGGCCGCGCCCGCCGCAGCCGTGTCCCCGTCAGGATTGGAGACCGTGCGCAGCATGTCGCGGACCGCAGCGGGCGTCACCTCCGCGCCGGAAACCTCAGCCGCCAGAGCCGCCAAGGCCGCAATCACGATGGAATCGTAGACGTTGGTCATGAACGGCAGCGGCGGCAACTCGCCGTACTTGGCCTGATAGTCCGCCGTGAAGAGCGCCAGCGACGGCGTCTCGGCGGAACCCGGGGCCGTGCCGAGCATGCCCTCCAGGTTTGCAGCGCCGACGGCCTCGATGATGGCCTGCGACTTGGTGCCGTCCACGAAGAGGAACTTCGTAATGAAGTCGTTCTCAATGGCTTCACGCAAGTAGATGGTCGCGTGGCCGGCGTAGCTCAGCGCCAGCAGCACTTCGGGCTCGCCTTCGATCGCTCTGCGCAACTCAGCCACGTAGGTGGTGGCTTCCACTTCATCGTGAGGCACGGCGGCGCTCACGGTGCCGCCCGCGGCCTCGAACGCCGCTTGGAAGTTATCCTTCAGGCCCTGGCCGTAGGGATTATTCACGTAGAGGATGGCGACGTTCTTGTACCCCTGCTCGACCGCCACACCGGCCAGCACCACGCCCTGCAGCGCATCCGACGGCACGGTGCGGAAGAGGAAGTCCTGGCCTTCATCAGCGGGCAGGATGGTGAGCAGTGGTGACGTAGAGGCGTACGAAATCTGCGGCACGCCCTTGGGGATCGTCACCGACTCAGCCACGGCCAAACTGGAGCTACTCGCGGCAGCACCAATTACCGCGTGTACCTGGTCTACGTCCACCAGCTTGCGGGCCGCCTCTACGGCAGCCGTGGGGTTCGTCTCGGTATCACCGTAGACGATCTCTACCGGATAGCCGGCAGCGGCCAGGTGCTCCCCGGCGAGATCCGCTGCCTTCTGGAATGCCGCGCCAAACTCGCTCAAGGGACCGGAAAAGGGCAGCAGCACACCGATCTTTACGGTAGGCGCCGCCATTTCTTCTTTCTCGGCCATATCCGGCTCGGCAGCCGGCTCAGTGGCACAAGCTGCCGCCAGCAAAACCAGCGCGCTTGCTGCAATGAACAGCGTTAACGTCTTCAATATTCTCGACATAACCCTTCCTCCCTGCTTCTGAATAATGCGCTACTTAGAAATAGCATATAAAGGGAATTCCAAGTCGTCAAGAGACTCGCAAGCCCTGCGGAATCTAGGCGCAAGACCAGTCACGTCTTGCCCTTGGGTCTGGTAGCATACGAAAGAGTTGACGGCTTTCCTGCCCAGCCAGCGCAAAGGGAGTTTTACCAGTGCCCAAACCAGAAGTATTCATCGCCATCACCAAAACGTTGCGGTCGAGTCTCTTTTCGGATGAAAGCGAAGAGCGCCTGGCCACTCACTTCACGGTGCGCGGCGGCGACCGCGACAATAGGCTGTCAAGCGCTGACCTTGTCCGGCAGATTGGCGGCTGCACGGCGCTGCTTACCGGCTGGGGCACTCCGCAGATTACGCCTGATGTCCTGTCCGCGGCTGGTGACCTGCGCATCATCGCCCACAGTGCCGGGAGCGTCCGGAGACTCATCCCGATAGCCGCTTTGGAAAAGGGCGTCGCCGTTACTCACGCCGCTGCCCTGATTGCGGAAGCCGTGGCGGAGTTCACGGTGTTCGGCATGCTGCTGGGATTGCGCTGGCCGCATCGCCAGAATGCCTGGATACACGCGGGCAAGCCCTGGTCGGAGTGCCGCGCCACCGGCGGCAACTTGCTGGAAGCGCAGCGCGTCGGCCTGATTGGTTGCGGCTACGTGGCGCAGCGTGTCATCAAGAAGCTGCAAGGCTTTGGCATGCCGATTGCGGTCTACGATCCGTACCTCTCGGACGAACGCGCCGCCGAATTCAATGTCACGCGCGTCTCGCTGGAAGAGCTCTTCAGCACGTGCCGCGTTATCGCCAACCATGCGCCCACGACTCCGGAAACGGACGGCATGGTGACGGCCACGCATTTCAAGCTGCTGCAGGACGGCGGCGTGTTCATCAATAACGCGCGCGCCCGCGCCGTGAATCAGGATGACATGATTGCGGAACTGGCAACGGGCCGCATTCGCGCCGTGCTCGACGTGTTCAATCCCGAGCCGCTGACCGAAGATAGTCCACTGCGCGGGATGGAGAACGTCTTTTTGACACCCCACATGGCCGGCCAGACCGACGATACCCGCCTGCGCCAGGGAGCGGCTATGGTGGACGAATTGGAGCGCTTCCTGAACGACGAACCGCTACACTATCCGATCACTTTAGAGACGTATGATCGGATGGCGTGAAGGGGGAGGAAAAAGCAGCAACCGTTCATCCTTCGACAAGCTCAGGACGAACGGTTGCTGGCTCTTTCGCTGCAAAGCCACTCCTGCCGTTCGCGTTGAGCCTCCAGTGCAAACGGTCACATGGCTTTCTCAGTTCGTGGCATCTGGAATAAGTCTCAACTCGGTCCGTTCGTGCTGAGTGGGCTTCGCGAAGCCCTTGTCGAAGCACTCTTGTTTTGTGCGCTGGGTCAACTCCAGTTTCTCACCGCGTACAGCCAGAGGCCGTAGGCGACAACCACGATCAGGGCTACTTTGTCCCAAACACCTACCGCGCCAATCTCCCCATCCCGGCCTCTCTCCAGGGAACGCCTGAGCCTCGATGCATTTATGCAGCGCGCAGGCTCTGATTGACCTCTATGCTGCTAGTATTGGCAAATGAACCATGAGAGCGAAGGAGTGGGTAGATCGTTACATGCACGCCGGCGGCGCTCCTTGAAGAGGCGCACCGGAGGTCTCCTGCGCAGGCGCAAGCTTGTCATTCTCGCCGTTGCGCTCCTTGTCGCCGCGGTGGCGCTGCGGTCGTGGGGCGGCACAGGCGGCGGCTACCCCGTCGTCTCCGTGGTGGACGGCGACACGGTAAAAGTGCGTGTGGGCGGCAGGGTGGAGAGCGTACGCCTCATCGGCATAGACGCGCCGGAGACCGATGCACCCGGGAGAGCGGCCCAATGTTTCGGCCCGGAATCACGCGCCAAAGCCAGGGAGTTGCTTGCCGGCCAAGTCGTGCGTCTGGAGTTCGATGAATCTCAGGGGCGGCGTGACCGGTACGATCGCTTGCTGGCGTACGTGTGGGTGAACGACGTGCTCGTGAACGAGAGGCTGGTTCGCCAAGGCTACGCCCGGGAATTCACGTACAGTCTGCCGTATCGCTACCAGGCGGCTTTCCAAGCTGCAGAGCAGGAAGCGCGCGCCGCCGGGCGGGGTATATGGGCAGCCGATACGTGCGGCGGGAGATTGTAAATCCAGCAAAGCAAGCAAGGTTCCCCTCACCCCGATCCTCTCCCCAGGGAGAGGGAGATCCTCTCGCCTACATGTGGAAGTATTCAAAGGTCTCCATCGAGGGGTGCACAAACTCATGAGCATGCTGGGAGAAGATGCGTGTAGCGTTGCGTGGCGTACCCCGAGCCCGCAGGAGGGCGATGCTTCGCGCCAATGTGCTGGCACGTCGTAGAGAGGATTACGAAAGAAGAGGGACACGGTAACCGTGTCCCTCTTCTCTAACTTACTAGTCGCATGCGCGCGCAATCAGTGCAAGTCGGCATTTGCGCGCTTGTCTCTAGTCCTCGATAGTCGCTTGCAGCACCGGTTTCAGGTCTTGCAGCACCGTGGCCACGTCGTCCTTGCCGGTGTAGACACGCTCGTTGAACTGATCGCGAATGATCGGGTAGACGGCAGCCCAGTTCAGGCGGAAGAGTCTGGTTTGCGGTACCGCGCCCACGAGACTGTTCGTGGCTGCGTCCAGCCGGGCGTCCGGCAGGTCCTTGAACTCTTCCTTCAGCCAAGACAGGTGCAGACTGGCCTGAGACGGAATCTTGCCAAAGAAGATGGAGTAGCGCCCGTCTTCCAACAGGTACTTGATGACTTCCCAGGACTCATCGGGACTCTTTGTCCCATTGATGATGCCGAAGCTGTGCCAGTTCACATCGGGCACAGAACGTCTCCCAGCGGGCGACGGCGCCAGCACCAACGGCACCTTCTGCTCAACGCGCGTGAACCGCGTGATGGCGTAGGGCGGCATGCGCACCACGCCGGTGAGGCCGTTATTGAAGACGTCGTAGAAGTTCATACCGTGCACTTCGTCCAGTTCGCCCGGTTTCGGCACGGCGCGATACTTGACCGACATATCGAAGTAGTTGGTCATGCCTTCGATCATATCCGGATTATCGGACGTGATGGTCTTCAAGTCCTCGCTCACCCAGTCGGTGTCCCAGAGCAGCGTATGGCTCCACCAACCGCCCTGGTCCGCGATGCCGAACTGCTCGACGGTGTCGCCTTGCATCTTCGTGAGTTGCAAGCCTACGTCGATCCATTCATCCCAGCCCCAGGTCTGCTCCAAGTCGGTGCTCGGCAAATTGATGC
>VXOZ01000115.1 GCA_009839775.1 Chloroflexota bacterium
CCCTCTCCCCGTGGGAGAGGGTTGGGGTGAGGGCATAACCCGTAGGGGCACGATATATCGTGCCCCTACGGGTTCTCTCGTTCCCAGCCCATCGATCCGTGACACAACTCAGCGAGGCCGTGCGAGTCCCGCCGAGTCTAATCTGTCATCGGTGCACCTATTTCCCAGGGTCTGACACAGCTTGATACATTTCACGCACCTAGCGGTGGATCGCAAGGAAGCGGTAAACTCCCAGCCATTGCTCGAAGCTCAACTCGCTGGGACGCGCGTCCAACGAAAATCGGAGATCGCGGGCAAGCCGTCGCACTTGGTTGTATGTGAGTAGTCTTCGCACTGCTAACCTGACCGACGGTGCCGTGCCTAGTTGACTCTCAACAAACCGCAGGTACTTATCTCCTTCCGCTTTCTGGATCAGCGGCTTATCACGCCGCAGCAGCCAGAGCAGCACTGCGTCGACATGGGGAACCGGCGCGAAGTCAGTCCTGCGGAGGCGGCGCACGATCTCCACGTGCCACCATGGCTTCAGGGACAGGGAACGGGTCGTTTCGCTCGCATACGGGCAGCCGGCGAACCTCTCCGCGGCCTCTCGCTGGACAACGAGGTAGGCTTCGGTAAGCGTTGGGGTCGTAGTGACGCGACGAATTATGTCGGCCGTGCGTGCGAAGGGCAGGTTGGCGAACACCTTGTGCGGCCGGTTAGGCGCGGAAAACCGCAGAAAGTCGCACGTCACCACGTCCACATTGGGCCTGGCGGCGGGACGCAGTGAGTCCGCAAGGCCGGCGTCAATCTCCACCGCAATGACGCGGCCGGCCCGCCGCGCCAGGGCATGCGTCAGTAGGCCCCGGCCCGGGCCAATCTCTACAACTAAGTCCTCACGTGAGACCGACGAGTGCGCGACGAGGCTAGCGGCAAGCGCACCGCTCCGCAGGAAGTGCTGCGAGAGTTCGGGCCGCCGTGGAGTCCGGGTGCGTTGCCCGGACACGAATGATCACCACAGGCATACAAGGCTCCTTTGAACGGTATTGTCTGGTGTGCGGCCTCGGCGCGTCAAGGGGGTGTAGTGAGTCTTTCAACTACAGTTGGTCGTCTAGGCCGTGCGCGGGGGCTTGTCCCCCGCCTCTTGGTGCTTCTTGTGTGTGCCATGTTTTGGAAACTACGTGGATCCTCTGTAGTTGCTTCCGCGAACCCCTCGCTGGAGAGTTAGATCGCGCGAATTACACTTACGGAAGGCAAACTACCGGTGCCGCCTGAGCCAAACGCATACACTATAATGACACCAGCCAGTCTTTGGCATAGTTGAGCATTTCATGTGATGGCTTAAGGCACTGAAGGAACGAATAATGGAAACTAAGCTCAAGCAATCCGAAACCGGCGCGAAGGCTGCCGCTCCCAAGCTCCGCAATTACGTCGGCGGCCAGTGGGTAACGCCGCAGACCGAGAACTACCTGGACGTCACCAATCCGGCCACCGGCGAGACCATCGCCCAAGTGCCGCTTTCATCCAAGAAGGATACCGATGCGGCGGTAGCGGCGGCGCAGGAGGCCTTTCCCGCCTGGCGCGCCACGCCGCCCTTGGAGCGCTCGCGCTTGCTCTTTGCGGTCAAAGCGCGCATGGAAGAGCGGTTTGAGGACTTTGCCCTGGCGATTACGCACGAGCACGGCAAGACCCTGGAAGACGCCCGCGGCTCCGTGCGACGCGCCATCGAAAACGTGGAGGTAGCCTGCGGCATTCCCTCGCTGCTCATGGGCTACGGTCTGGAGGACGGCGCCGCCAAGGGCATCGATGAAGACGTGGTGCGCCAGCCGCTGGGGGTGTTCGCGGCGGTGTGTCCTTTCAACTTTCCTTTGATGGTGCCGTTCTGGTTCTGGCCCTATGCCGTGGCCTGCGGCAATACCTACATCATCAAGCCCTCGGAGCAGGTGCCGACCAGTATGCAGATGGTGTTTGACGAACTCGACCAGTGCGGCTTTCCGCCGGGTGTCATCAACGTCGTGAACGGCTCCAAAGACGCCGTGGACGCCCTGCTGGACAATCCGCTGGTGCGCGGCATCTCCTTTGTCGGCTCCACGCCGACGGCCCGGTATCTCTACGCCCGCGCGGGCGAGCAGGGCAAGCGCGTGCAGGCCCAGGGCGGCGCGAAGAACGTGATCGTGGTCATGCCAGACGCCGCGCTGGACGAGACCGTAGGCAACGTGATCAACTCCGCGTTCGGCTCCGCCGGACAACGCTGCCTCGCCGGTTCGGTGGTGGTGACGGTGGGCGAGGGTCACGAGCGCGTGCGCGATGCCATTGTGAAGGCGGCCGGTTCGCTGGCGGTCGGCAACGGCGCGGACGACGGCGTGGAACTCGGCCCGGTGATCTCCCAGTCCGCCAAGGAGCGCATCCTCGGTTACATCGAGCGCGGCGTGGACGAAGGCGCGGCGCTGCTGCTCGACGGCCGCCAGGCTGCGGCGACCCAGGACGCCAACGGCGCGTTCGTCGGCGCGACCATCTTCGACCAAGTCCAGCCCGACATGGCGCTCTTCACCGACGAGATCTTCGGCCCGGTGCTCAGCATGCTCCACGTGGATACGCTCGACGACGCCATCACCCTCATCGAGAACCAGAGGTACGGCAACGCCGCCTCCATCTTCACGCAGGACGGCGCGGCGGCGCGCGAGTTCCGCTACCGCGCGCCCACCGGCAATATCGGCATCAATGTGGGCGTCGCCGCGCCCATGGCCTACTTCCCCTTCAGCGGCGCGAAAGAGTCCTTCTTCGGCACCCTCCACGGCCAAGGCCGGGATGCAATAGACTTCTTCACCGAGCGAAAAGTGGTGATTACGCGGTGGTTTTAAAGTTGTTTTCGCCGTATGTCCAGAGCCAATTGTCCGTTCAGCCTTCGACAAGCTCAGGCCGAACGGGAGCGAGCATTCAATTGGCTTGCAATAGAAATGGATAGAGTAGTTTGCTGCGTGGCCTGCTCCCCTCTCCGTTCGTGCTGAGCTTGTCGAAGCATGGACGGAGAGGGTTCAAGGACACTTGATTTAGAGGCAAAGGTAAGATGAAGGGGCTTAGTAACTGTTGTGAACCCGCGCTCGCAACCATATAATCATGGCGTGGGTTATCGAGATCAAAGGGAGACAAATCGGCATGCCTTTACGGGATGAACAGGCGTTATGGTGCGTGGAGTGGGGTCGGCGCGCCACTGAGGGACGCTATTATCCGGATGGGTACTCGCTGCACACGACTTTGGCAGACGCCGAGGAGTACCAGAGGGTCAACTTGACGCGCTCCATGGCCGCCACGCAATGGCAGGGCGAGCCGCGCGTGCTCCTGCGCAAGCCGTACCGCTGCCTGGTTCCCGACTGGCAATACCAGGAGACCTTGGCCAGCGACATCGGCGTCCACTTCAGCGGCGCCTCCCCCATGCCGCTGCAAGAGGCCGGCTAACAGGCCACCGTCTTCGAGTTCTACCAGGAGGTCCCGCGTCACCTCACATGTCAACTCACGGTACGCCCTGTCGCGGCAACTGCCATAGCGCGTTCGGGCTGCGGCTTCGTCACTCCGGCGGAAGCCGGAGTCCAGGGAATGCAGAGAAGATGGATTCCGGCTTGCGCCGGAATGACGGAAAACGGCGCTTGTTCCCATGAAGATCGCAGTTACCTAGAAGTCTCGCTGCACCTAGGCAAGACTCTGCGCGATGCGGAGCGCCTCGGATACGAGCAAGTGTTCCGTCTGGGGTTGGTACGGCGCGGGCAGGTGGTAGAACTTATGGGAGCGGGTGGGTTCGTAGCCGCGTTCGGCGTAGGAGGCCTCGGTGCAGACGTAGCCGATGGTGTCGTTGGAGTAGCCTAGCGTCCAAGCGGCCTGGCCCACGTGATCGGCCATGAGCGCCGCCTCAATCTGCAAGCCGATTTCCAGAAATACCTCCGCGCCCAGACCCACCATCCAGAGACCGCCGATACGCAAGACCTGAACAGGAAAGTCAACGCTCGTCGGCAGCGACCCGTCGTTCCGCAGCCTCTCCAGCATCGAGCCGGTCCAAAGCTGCATGTAGTTGTCGTTCTTCGACTTGGCGCGCATGTCCTCGAGTTCTGCTTCCGTCGGAGGCTCCATGAGAGGCAAAGACACCAACTCGTGCGCCACGCCGATGGGATAGCCGACGACCATGGTAGCCTCACGGGCGGCGCGGGCGGCGAGCGCGCCAACCCCGCGGCCGTGGGTGTCGATCTCTTCGCCGGAGCAGGGATGAAAGCGCGTGCCGCCCGGCGCGATCACGCGTACGCGCTGGTTGCCCGCGCAACCCTGCAGGAAGCCGACCGTCGGCGCGCCCTGGTCGGCAAACTGCCGTTCCACTTCCATGCGTGCAGCGGCCACGTAATCGCCATTCACCACCGGCATGCGGTAGGCATAGCCGGTGGGATGGAAGGCTCCCGAAAAGAGCACTGCCACAATTGAGCCGTCCAGCCGCTCGAAACGCAGCGCGCGAATGCGCTGGTCCACGATGCCGTCGTAGTTCGGCGCCAACTGGGCCTCGCCGTTCTCCATGCGGCGCCGGTTGATGGCAAAGGTGCCTTCCGCCGCGCCCACGCGCATGGCCACCGGTTCCAGGGCCGCGTCGGCACGGGTGACGGCGTCGGCGAGCGACTTGACCAAGCCCTGGTAGTACCCCTGATCGATTTCATCGGGCAGGGCCTGCAGAATGGCGGGGCCGAAATGGCTGTGCGAGGCGTTGATCAAGACATGCGTGCCGGGGATTCCCGTCTGCCGCTCTACCCGCTCGCGCACCGCGTTGACCAGTGTCGCATCCAAACCGAGCACGTCCAACCCAACAATTGCCACTTTCTGCTCGCCGTCGCTGAGGACAATCGCCGTAGCGTAGAGGTCGTGGTAGACGCTCTCCACCCGCAGGTCCGCCCGGCTCGACTGAAACGCGCTCCCCATAGGCGGCGTGATTGCCACCTTTGCGCCACCGGCCAATAGTGAATCCGCCATCCCTCACTCCTCAATCTGAGTCCGAATGCACTGCTAGTGCATCATTATACCGGCGATTGATGCGCCGGTGTGGCTTTCCTTACAGTGTCAGCTAGTAGCCGTTGAACCTAAGACCCTTCGACAGTTTCAAAGCTTGCCCCGTACTTGATACGGGGGCGAACGGATATGCGGCTAAATGCTACTCCCCTCTGGCATCGCAGCGGTATGCACGGACGCGGAGCACACGTAGTAACAATAGCCCTACCAGGCTACCGGCAAGCACTTTTCCAGTGGTGCAAGAGCCCTAAAGACAATTGAAAACAAAAGAAGGGGCCGGACACACCGGTCCGGCCCCAAAATTCGCGTTCAAGATGTGCTTAGCAGACGCAGCCACCTTCCTCCAGGTGCACCTCAGCCACTTTCTGCGTCTCTTCCAGCAATTCTTGAATGGTGGTCTTCCCTTCTTCCAAGCTGATCCAGCCTTCCGCCCACTGCGTATCCAACTCGGACTGGCGCACCATTTGCCGGTGGGCCACGCTCATCGCCGCCGTCTGCGCGTAGACCTCGGGGTCTTCATACTCGTACTGAGTGAACGGCGGGATGGACTTGTTGGCCGCATAGCGGCTGCCACCGAGCTGTGCGATGAACGGTATGGCATCCTCCCCAATCGCGAACTTATAGAACTCCCAGCCGGCATCCGGCTCGGTGGCTGACGCGCTGATCCACTTGGCGTTGATGGATTGCGCCGCCATGCGGCCTGCCGGACCCTTCGGCAGCAGCGTGTGCTCTACCGTGAAGGGCTCCTCCTGAGTCTCGATCTGCGCTTTGATGGTGCGGGTAAAGTAAGAGCCGGTAATGAGACCCGCCACCGTCTGTTGCGTGAAGTCCGGCTCCACATTCGGCTCTTTCCCCAGGGTCAGGCCATACGCCACCCGGTGTTTGATCACCATGTCCAGCGCGTTCTGCGCGGCTTCGGCTGCCTGCTGCGTATCGATGGTAGGCGCCGTGAAGTCCTCATTCCACCACGCCCCGCCCCAGGCAAAGAGATGAATCCAGAACCAGCCGGTGCGATTGAAGCGATAGGGCTGCGTGCCAAAGCGGGTGATGCGATTCCCCTCCGTCTTCGTGAGCTTCGTAGCCATCTCCAGCACCGCATCCCAGGTCCAGTTGCCTTCCGCCTCCAACTCGCGCGGCGACTTCAGGCCCGCTTCCGCAATGAGGTCGGCATTGTACCAGTACTCCTTGCCATTCGTGAACCAGGCAATGCCGTAGGCCTGCCCACCGATACGCTCGAGGGCATATTCATGGAAGTCATCCAGGTTGACATCCGGGTCCGCGGCCAGGAACGGGTCGAGCGGCACCAGCATCTCGGCAGTGTAGAACTGGCTGAGATAGCCAAACCAGCCGTAATAGACGTCATAGGGAACACCGCTGGCAAACGCCGCCACCGCCTTCTCGGTCAGCGAGGTGGGAAAACTGCCGGACGCAATGTCAACCTTGAGCTTGAGACCGGGGTTCATCTCCTCGAAAGTAGCGAACATACCGTCGTAGGCGTTGTCCCAAACATCGCTCTGCGTGGAGAAGTGGAGATACTTGATCTCCGTTGCCTCCTCCATCTTGGGCGCTTCTGCTTCCTTCTGCTCTGGCGCCGCGGGCGCCTCTTCCACAGCAGCGGGAGCCGCGGCGCCGCATGCCGCGAGCAGCAACCCCGCGCCGGCAACGGCGCTGCCACCGAGAAGCGATCGTCGAGAAAGTTGTGTGCGCATGTATAGCCCTCCTTAGGCACGTACGCTAACTCTCGTACAGTCAAAGCATAGAGGAGAGATTGACAAGAGTCAATAGGCTAAAGCGAATCGACGGTCCACTGCTCCAGTGGCGTAAAACGCCGCGTATCCAGCTCGATGCCATAGCCAAATGGGGCGGCCACGACACTGCCGGTATCCAGCCGGCCCTGTCGGACGTCCAAGACCGGATAGCCCCGGTCGTGGCGCTGGTAGAGCGTGGGGTGCTGGGCAATCACATCTTCTTGTATATCCACTGGAAACATACTTAATCCGGCGAAGTAGTGGTGCCCGTTGCGCTGGGAATGCGCGATGCCGAGACTTGCCAGCGCCGCTAGGTCTTGCAACATTGACACCGGCCCGATACTGGCCAGGTCTTCACTGCTCTGCACATAGTATCCGCCGGGATCCCTGCGGCGGCGCAGCGCCAGCAGACAGGCGTTGGCGATGCCGCCAAATACGCCTTTACAGTTCTTGAAGCTGGCGCCCACGTAGCCGCAGTCCAACGCCTCCACCACGCTGGACAGGGCACCGTCGGACTCATCGATGATGAGAGGCGGACGGTCGGACCAGGCAAGAAGCTTGGCCTTAGCCTGTGGATTCAACGCCACGTCGCGCCGCAGCGGCTGCTCGACGAAGAGCAGATGCCCCAGGAATTCATGCAGAGAAGGATCCACGAGAATGGCATCCCAGGCCTGCCGAAACGCCTCCACCTCCGTGTACTGCTCGCTGCCATCCAGGGTAAAGGCGTAGTCGCCGCCAACGTGCGCTTCCAACACGTTAGCGACCTGCCGGAGCCGTCGGAGATCCGCTGTAGCATCACCGCTGATCAAGATCTTGAAGTGGGTCAGCCCATAGCAGCGTATACTGGCTACGAGCGACTGCGGCAACCCATCGTCCGCGCGCTCCTCTGCCGGTATCTCCGCGTCGGTCAAGGGATCGCTCAGTCCGACCGTGTGGCGCACGCTGACGCTGCGCTGCGGCTTCACAGGCAGCAACTCCGCCGGACTGAACCCAGCAAGCTCACGGTGAATCGCGCCTAACTCAATGCCAAGCGTATTGTCACGCAGCGCGCGGGCGAAAGGCGTGCCGGTGGTGCGGCAGAAGGCATCGATTAGGGCTCGTTCCACCAAGCTCACGCCGAAACCCCAGAGTAACGGGGGATAGCTAGTCTCAGCCGCCCACGCCTCCTGTCGCTCATGCAGCCAAAGCCAAAAAGCAAAGACGCTGTCGGCAGGCGGCGCCGCCTCCGCCAGGGTGCAGGCCTGGCGAAAGACCACCAGCATTTCGTCCAGGTCCTCGCTGAAGGAGGTATCAGGATACTTGGT
>VXOZ01000124.1 GCA_009839775.1 Chloroflexota bacterium
AAAATGTCCAATAGTTCCGGGAAACAGAGTACTGCCGGTAGCGGGCCGCTGGCAGAGACAATCTCCTGCAACACACTCATTTTCTTTAGCTTCCGGAACAGTTCTCGCGCTGATTGCTTTGGAACTCCAGAGGCTCTGGCGAAGTCAGACTCCCGAAACACTGGATGCTCGAAGATCCAATCTACTACCTTGTCCCTATAACCAGACCTTGTCACCCTAGCAAAACTCTCTCTGGTTTCCCTTTGCAGTGCCAGAATGCGGAGTGCTTTGGACCGATTGTGCTTTGCCTGAAGAATCGTCGCTTTGAGGAAAAACTCGCACCAGCCATCCCAGTCATTGTCCCTGGAAACTGCCCGGAGCCTCTCGTAGTACTCATCTCTGAAGGCTTCAATGCTCTCGCTAATGTAGAAATTTGGGCGCTGAATCAGCCCTTTTTCAAACATGCTTAGCGGGATGAGTAGTCTTCCTATTCTCCCGTTTCCGTCAAGGAATGGATGGATCGACTCGAACTCGGCATGCGTAATCGCCACTTGAAGCAATGGGTCTGATGAGTCTTCATGCAAATAGCCTTCCCAAGCTTGCATTGCCAGTTCAATCTTGTCGCTGGGACAAGGCACATAGACGGTAACGGACCCTTTCTTGACAACTATGTCGTCTCTCATGAGCCGATACTCACCTGGGAGTTTATCTTCCCCCCGAACGCCCTGCATGAGATCAAAGTG
The DNA here is from genome assembly GCA_009839775.1 of Chloroflexota bacterium. GTDB lineage: Bacteria > Chloroflexota > UBA11872 > VXOZ01 > VXOZ01 > VXOZ01. Next base: position 723 of record VXOZ01000124.1, read on the forward strand.
TGCCCGCTTGACAATGGCTTGCGTTAGACGTGCGCTATCGTTGGTCCTGGTAGTGGTGGCGTTTTGGAGCGCCGTGATGTAATTCAATACCTCGAGCCTGTCGGCCCTTTCGTGGGTACTCTCATCGTAGAAGTCTCCTTGTGCCTCGAATAATAGGACTTCTTGCAGAGTCGCCTGGGTTCCTTCAATCGCTGTGGAAGCAACTGCCTCTTGTTTCGAAAGCGGCATGAAGAACACTTCAATATTGGAGATATCGGCAATAGTAGCCTCATATGCCCCTATGTGAGCCCGGGCGCTGCCTGGTAGCCCTATTAGGCGATTCAAGTCCAATCGCCGCGGGGGGAATCTCCCTAGGTGGTAGCGGACTGGTGCCATGGTGAGGTCTCTGATTTCGACCTAGGACTATCCAGCAGGCTATGCTAGTCTTCATTTGGCTCGGCATTGGGTAACACGTCGGCCACTGAATCCGGCGTCACGCCCTCAATCGGCGGCAGATGCTTCACTGAGACACAGAAGTGAAAAAGGAGAGATCGAATCTGGTCACTGGTTGCCCAATATGCCGTCCAGCACTCGTTGAAATTCGGCAACCGGTCTCCCGCCTACAAAGATCTCCACTATGCGGTGGTCTGAATCAAGAATATAGGTTGTGGGGAACGATCTGATGTTGTAGACCTCGCCGACCGCTACCTCGGGATCGAAGAGCAGTGGATAGGTGACGCCGAACTCTTCTTGGAACCACTTGAGGTCGTCTATCGTGATACGAGGTTCCTGGGTAATTCTGCTCCTGCTCTGACCGTAGTCCTTGCCGTACGGCGTCGCGCTGATAGAGACGATGTGCACGCGGTCGCCGTACTCGGCGTGAATCTGGGTGAGGCGCGGCGCCTCGTCCTGGCAGTGCGGACACCACGGTGCAAAGAAAGCAATGACGACCGGCTTGCCCTGCAAGGACTCGAGGCTAATCGTCTCGCCTTCCGTGTCTTCCAGCGAGAAACCGGGGGCAGTAGAGCCGACCTCCAAGGCCGTGGGTTGTTGGGACTGGCCCTGATCCTCTGCCGGCGCGGCGCTGCTGCTCTCCGCCGGCGATCCCAGCGGGTTGAGGCCGGTGAGCACGGTGGGCACGACGAGCACGATGACAAAGAGCGCTATCACCGCCGGAATGATCCACTTCCGCCACACGGGGCCCACTGATCTTCGGTTCTGTGTATTACGTCTCTTTCTCTTTGCTCGCGCCATGGTGCTGCTCTCTTACCCTATGTCCTGGCAGGTTCTTAGGTGTATTACGGAAGCAGATTCGGAAGTGTTATCACCGTGCCCGTTGTGGTAATCCGCTCGCGCCTGGCCAGACAGCGAGGCGCAATCCAGGAGCACACATCTGCCTCCCTCAGCCCGGGCCGCCGGTCTTGGCGACCAGCGCCACTTTCCTCGCATACTGCCGTAACCCGTCGACTCTGTCAATCGAAGCGAGCGTAGAATTGTATCCGCTTGCACGCCGCCCGGAGCAGCGAGCATTCCAATACTGAGGAACCCGACCTCCACAGGGTCGAGGCTGGGTAGTTTCTGAAAAGGCTCTAGGTGAAAAGAGCGCGCTGCTGAACACCGGGCTTGGGAATGAGTGTCACGCTCGCCACGGTGTCTTCCTCAGCGCGCATGCGCATGGTGATAACACCACGTGCCGGCCGTCCGAGCCGCTTGATCTCAGTCAGCGGCACCCGGGTGATCTGGCCCTTGCGCGTAATCAGGCAGATTTCGTCATCGTCAGGCGTTACGATGCGGCCGCCGACCACGGGGCCGCTCTTCCCATCCACCTTCAGGGCGATGAGGCCCTTGCCGCCACGGGACTGGACACGAAATTCCTCGATATCCACCTGTTTGCCGTAGCCGTGCTCGGTGATGAGCAGCGCGTCGCTCCTAGGCTTTACCAGTGCCATGCCCACCAACTCATCGCCATCTTGAAGCGAAATGCCGTTCACGCCGCCAGCGGTCCGGGAATGGGCAGTAATGTTGGCTTCCGGGAAACGGATGCCGAGCCCCTGCGCCGTGAAGAGGATGATCTCCTGCTTGCCGTTGGTGAGTATTGCCGAATACAAGGAGTCGTCGTCGGCCACGTTCATGGCGATGACGCCGTTCGTGCGCGCGTTGGCGAAGGCGCTCAGGCGCGTGCGTTTAATCTGCCCTTTGACCGACACCATGGTGATGTAGGCGCCGTCGGCTTCCTCGAACGAAGGCACCGGCACGATAGCGGTGATGCGTTCATTGCGCGTGATGCCTTGCAGGAGATTGACCATGTTCTGACCGCGCGACGTGCGCGTACCCTCGGGAATCTCGTAGGCGCGCAGGGTAAAGGCGCGGCCACGGTCGCTGACGATGAGCATCCAGTCGTGGGAATCGACCAGCAGAATCGTCTGCACCGCGTCGGAGGCGCGGGTCGAGATGCCGATGATGCCCTTACCGCCGCGTCGCTGCGCCTGGAAGTCGCCCGCGGGCTGGCGCTTGACGTAGCCGCGCTCGGTGAGCGTGATGAGCACGTCCTCCTTGGGCACCAGGTCTTCCTGCGAGAAGCTGGCATCCACGTCTTCGGCGATGACTGTGCGGCGCTCGTCGCCAAACTTGTCCTTGAGAGCCGCGAGTTCCTGCTTGATGATGGCGAACACCTCGCCCACGTCGCCGAGAATGGTCTCCAGCCGCACAATCGTCTGCTTGATTTCCTCATACTCGTCGAGGATGGCTTTGCGCTCCATGGCGGCGAGCCGACGCAACTCCATGGACAATACGGCGTTGGCTTGCCTTTCGCTGAGGCCCAAGTTTCGCCGCAGGTTGTTGCGCGCCGTCTGGGCGTTGCGGGACTTGCGGATGGTCGCGATGACTTCATCGAGGTTATCGAGCGCAATGATCAGGCCCATCAGGACGTGGGCGCGTTCGCGGGCGCGCTCCAGCTCGTACTGGGTGCGCCGGGTAACGACTTCCTGCCGGAAGCGGATGTACTCACGCAGGAGGGCTTTGAGGCTGAGCACGCGCGGTTGCTGGTCTACCAACGCCAGCATGTTGCAATAGAACGATGACTGCATGGCCGTGTGCTGATAGAGGTGGTTGAGCACCTGTTGCGGAAAGGCGTCGCGCCGCAGTTCGATCACGACGCGCATGCCGGAGCGGTCCGACTCATCCCGCAGTTCGCTAATGCCCTCGATCTTCTTGTCCCGCACCAGTTGCGCCATGCGCTCCAGCAGGGCGGCCTTATTGACCTGGTACGGCAACTCCGTCACGACTATGCGGAAGCGGTTGCCGCGCATTTCCTCAATTCGTGCCCTGGCGCGAACGATGACGCGGCCGCGTCCGGTGGCGTAGGCTTCGCGGATGCCTTCGGTGCCGACAATCGTGCCGGCGGTGGGGAAGTCCGGCCCGCGGACGAACTGCATCAGGTCTTCCACACCCACGTCCTCTTCCTGATTGGCGGCCATCTTGTCCGTAAGGAAGGTGAGCGCGTCGACCACTTCGCTCAAGTTATGGGGCGGAATGCTGGTGGCCATGCCTACGGCGATACCGGCGGCGCCGTTGATGAGCAGGTTTGGCACCTTGCTCGGCAGGACCGACGGCTCCTTCATCGAATCATCGAAGTTGGGCGTGAAGTCAACCGTTTCCTTCTCGATGGCGGCCAGCATCTCCATGGCGCGCGCATGCAACCGCGCCTCGGTGTAGCGCATGGCCGCGGGGGGATCGGCATCCACGGAACCGTAATTCCCCTGGCCGTCGATCAAGGGGTAGCGCATGCTGAACGGCTGCGCCAAGCGCACCATGGCGTCGTAGATGGGCTCATTGCTGTGGGGATGGTAGCGCCCCATGGTGTCGCCGACGATACGGGCGCTCTTCTTATAGGCCGTGCCCGGCCGGGCGTTGAGTTCCAGCATGGAGTAGAGGATGCGCCGCTGCACGGGCTTGAGGCCGTCGCGCACGTCCGGCAACGCGCGGGAGACGATGACGCTCATGGCGTAATCGAGATACGCCGATTGCATCTGGTCTTCGATATTGACCGGACTTACGGCTTCCATATCGTCAAGGGTGTTCGCCATGCTCGCTCCTTGCGGTCAAAAAGGGCGCTCGCGGGTTTCACTTGCCTTCAGAAGTCTTTTTGCCGTGGCAACAATGTCGCTTGGTCAGTTAAAGGGCCTCGTTCCGGTAGCGCAGGCCCTTCGGCAGGCTCAGGACAGGTTTGCAACCCCGTATCACGTACGGGGCAGGCTCTGCGTCCGCTTTCTAACTCTCGCGCAAGTGAAATCCTGCCTAAAGCGGACAAACTTTGCGCCGGCGAGACTGTTGCGTACGCAGTGCTTGCGTCGCATGCGCCGCCGGTAGGAGCGCCCCCAAGACCCTCAACGGTCGTTCGCGGCGTCAGCAGATTCCGCCGCAACGTAATCGCCGCTCCGGCCGCCGCTTTTCCGGACCAAATGCACACTCTCGATGCGCATGCCCTTGTCCACGGCTTTGCACATGTCGTAGATGGTGAGGGCAGCCACACTTACGGCGGTCAGCGCTTCCATCTCCACGCCCGTCTTGCCGGTGGTGCGGACGGTGGCTTGTATGCACACACAGCTTTGGGCCTCGTCTAAGTCGAAGTCCATGTCCACGCCGCTCAACGGTAGCGGATGGCACATGGGGATCATCTGCCAGGTAGTCTTGGCCGCCATGATGCCCGCCACTTGGGCGACCGCCAGCACGTTGCCTTTCTGCAGCGGGCCGGTCTCATTTGGCGGTGTCTCCTGTTGTTGCCGGATGAGCGCCAGCGTCTCCGGCAGCATCACAACCGCGCCTTGCGCGGTGGCCTCGCGGGCCGTATCCGGCTTGTCCCCCACGTCTACCATGCGGGGCAAACCGGACTGATTGAAGTGCGTCAATGACACGGCAAAAATCGCCTTGTTGCCTTACGTGGGGCTAACTCCATTATAGCATTGCGTGGTACATTGTGCTCTGTTTCACAAATACACGAGTCCCTTGCGCGTGGGGCTATACTAGGTGGCGGAGGCAACGCGGAAGAGCGTGCTTGGAATGCTTGTAATGCGGATTGGGCCGGCTGCAAGTCGTCCTCGCCGCTAAGGCCAAATCCTGTTAACTGGGGAAGAAAAACATGATTATCGATGCCCACGTGCACATCAAAGGCGGCGACGCCTACCGCCGCGAATTGGACCCGGACGACACCATCCGCTACATGGACCAGGCCGGCGTGGACAAGTCGTGCGTGTTCAGCATCTGCCTTCCCAGCCGCGAGTCGAACGAGATGACGCGGAGGGCGATCACCGGCCGCGAAAACCGCCTGATTCCCTTCGCGCACATGGTGCCGGAGGAGCGGTCGGTGGGCATGGACGCCCTGCGCCGGGCGATCGAGGATTGGGGCTTTCGCGGCATCAAGCTGCACTTTGGCGAGGTGAAGGGGGAGATCACGGACGAGCTTTTCCTGCCTATCCTGGAGCTGGGCGCAGGCTACGACCTGCCTATCCTCCTCTGCTGCGCCCACAAACCGGAGTTTCCCGATCGCTGGGCGGACGCCGTGCCGGAAGCCAAGATCATCATTCCCCACCTGGGCTCCAGCCGCGACCAGGACATGAACTGGCGCTTCTTCGACGTAGCCAAGCGCCACGACAACGTCTGGCTCGATACGTCCTTCACCAGCGGCCCGTGGATGATCCGTGAGGCCTACCACGCCCTGGGCGCGGACAAGCTCATCTGGGGCTCCGACGGCGGCGGCGACTACAATCCGCCCCTGCCCGAAATGGCGAAAGTGAAGGTCTGGGAATTCCCCGCGGCGGACTACCGGAGAATCATGGGCGGCAACATCCTGGAACTGCTCGGAGGGAGCGTCTAGGGCACAGCAACTGGGGCCGCGGCCGCCGCAGCGGACGTGAACAGGGGTTAACGTTGACGGTGAATTGCGTCCACGCTCTTGACTTCCTGCGCGGGCGGGGTCATACTTCCAGCATTGACGAGCGGAGAGTTCGTTATTTCTCGAACTCGCCGCTAAGGGAAATGTCAGTTGGGGGCGCTTACGGATTGCTGCTAGCTGGAGCTTCATAGAAAGCTGCCATTTAGTAGTGATACGTAGCGTGCTCCCGGTGAAGTACTGTACACACCGAGGAGGTAGCGCCATGGCGCGCATGAGTAGACGACAGATGCTAGCGGGAGTGGGCCTAGGGGTTGGAGCGAGCGTGCTCGCCGCCTGTGGACAGGTACAAACGATGCCGGCGCCGGAGGCGGCAGCGGGCGACGCGGATGCGGCGCCCAAGGAACCGGCAGGCCTCTCCGGGGTCTTGCACGTGTGGGGCTATCGTTCCCAATACCTGCCCGGCGTGGTGCTGGACGCGTTTCAGGAAATGCATCCGGGCGTCGTGGTCGTGCAGTCCCAGCCGGCCGGCAATTTCCGCGGTGATAAATTCCCCGCTTCGGTGGCGGCCGGCGCGCCGCCGGCGCTCATGCAAGGCTTTCTCGACTTTGTCGCCATGTACGTCGACCGGGGTTTCCTGGCAGACCTGGGCCCCGCGGCCAAGGCGGGTGACTTCGGCGACCTGGGCGCGTATCTCCCCGGTATCGTGGACACCGGCACCTTCAACGGCGTATTGCATTTTCTTCCGCACCGGCAGAGCGTGAACATTCCCCTCTACAACAAGGACATCTTTGAGAACGCCGGCATCAACGAGCCGCCCACCCAGTGGGATGACGTGGCGGAGATCGCGCGGCAGTTGACCAAGAAGAACGCGGACGGGTCCGATCAGTTCGGCCTGACGGTTACCACCAGCAAGAACACGCTAAACTCGTGGTTCAACCCGGTGCTCTGGCAGGCCGGGGGCGAGTTCTTCGCGGAGGACGGCCGGTCGGTGACATTCGATGAAGACCCCGGACTGGCGGCGCTGGAGTTCCTGACCGATCTCTTCAATAAGAAGATTGCCGCCGAGGGCACCAAGCCGTACTTTGAGGGTTACGGCGCTATGATCAATGCCCGTACGCCCACTCACGTGAAGAGTCCCTTTGACCGGGGCACAATCCCCTGGCTCGCTTCCAGCCCCGCCTGGGAAAAGGAAAAGCAGCTTGGCTTTGGTTCGCTCTCCGGCTGGGTAGTGCCGAATAGCCCGCAATCCGATGCGGCGATACAACTGCTGGCGCACACCCTGCAGCCTGATAACGTGAAAGCGTTCCTCAAGCTCGTGTTCCTGCTTCCGGTACGTGGGGACATTGAGGTGGACTACGTGGACGAGAAGTACAACGGCTGGATGCCGACGTTCATTGAGCAGAGCCAGAACATGCACTACGACATCCCGCACCCCCACATCCGGGCCATCATGCCGTTGGTTTCGGC
>VXOZ01000106.1 GCA_009839775.1 Chloroflexota bacterium
AGACCAGGGTGATCATTGCTGACCTGACCGTTGACGCCAATAGCACGGTATGTTGGTGCAGAATTCGTCTCACTGACTTTCACACACCCGCAGTGTCGGCATCGTGGTGTCCGGCGACACATTGCCCAGAACCTTTTCGTGGCGCCAAACAACGCGGGCGTACCGCTGTCAGTATCCGTTACAAAGTATAGCAGAGTGCCGTTATGCAGTGCAAGAGACCCATGCCCCAGTTCTCTCTCGCTCTCATATTGAGCACGGACAGGCTTTTCGCCGAATTGACGCGTTATGCAAAGGTCTCCCGGGGTGAGGGAACCGGGGTTACGAGAGCAGCTTAACTTAAAACACAAGAGCCGGTGTCCTGCCACAGACACCGGCTCTCGCCGTAGCATAAGGAGACTGTACAGACCCCCGGGTCCGCTAGCGTGCGGTCATCACGCTGTCGCCTTCCCGGTCACTGATAACACTATGGTTGTTTTGTGATGCGCCCATACAGCTTCAATGCATCTTTACTGCGCGACTACATGCCGCGGCACTCCGGATAGCCCTCATCTGGGGGCCCTACTCTGGCCGCGAGAGGCGTCCCGACTGGCGCGCCTTCTCTATCAAAGAAGTCGGCGTTCGCGGTAGTCAGGTCGCACCAGAAGAAGCCTTCCGCCCGGAACGTGGACAGGTTGGGAATATGTCGCCATGCCCCAGCCCTGTACACGTACCACGTGCCAGCCACGTCCACCAGTTGTTCGGCTTCCGGCATGGAACCGTCCAACGGAACGACGTTCAAGACTGCTGCCGGCACGTTGTAGAACGCTATGACATCGTTCCAGGGCACATGGCTCACCCACTCGTTCGTCGAGGAGATCCACGCACGCCGCACCTCACCATCGGCACGCCGCACCACGGCATAGGTCTGGCCGCGGCTCGCGTCGCGGATGTAGCCACTGGCTTGAGGCAAGAGCGTGCCGGAAGCACTGCGACTGCCAAGGAGCAGGGTAATCGGTGTCGTCTCGATGTCCAACCGGTGGATCTCGATAGCAGAGCCAGCCCCTGTCTCCATCACCTTCGCCGCCTCACTCTCAAAGAGATACGGGCTCGGTGTGGCTTCAGGCTCAGGAACGGGGATAGGCAACGTGAGAAGGTTCGCATTCTCCAAGGTCTCCACCTTGTCGTGCGTCGCTATGTCAGTAAGGGTACCATCGACTGCTATCCCAACCGGTGGATCCGCATCGGTTTGCCCGATGTTGCCGTCACCGTTGATGTCCACCCTATCGGTGCTGCCGGCCTTGATGATGTCGGCCTCGTTGATATCGACCTTGTAGGAGAAGACAATCTTCCCGCCGGCCTCGATGATATTGATGTCTCTCTGCGACAACGTGGGCTTGGCGGGCGCTGTCGCGTGATCATCGAGCGTCGCGTTGTCGCCAAGGGCCGGAATAACCATGTTCGTAAACGGAAGCAGAGCGCCATCCTTCTCATCGTCAGCGTTATAATACTGCTTCATGATGAGGAATGACTTTCCGGCGAAGGCATACTGGCCCGTTGTCACCATCGCTTTGAACTGGATCTCGGTGCCTTTCTCGGGCTCGATGTCCGTCATCTCACCGAAGTCTATTGTCACCTCCGAAGCGCCCGGATCTGAAGGACCCCTCTCGGCGACGTAGACTTTAACCGTGCCCGTAACGCTCTGGGTGGTGTGATCGTTGGCAGTATTCCCATCGGTGGCCGTGAAGTTATACGTCCACGTTAGGGTAGCAGTCCGCGCGGAAGCTTCACCCAGATCAGTCGCCCTTATCGTGTACTTGAGTTTGACCTCTTCGAATCCATTGGTGTCGGTAAGGTCGTCTACCGTCGCTGCGTCGTCCTCAGTCACCGCACCATCCGTATCAGGACCCACCAAAGCACCCGATGAAGTCGAATGATCACCAATCCTGTAGACAGTGACGATGATGTCCAACTTATCGTTAATATTCGCCGGGTTATCGGCGTCAATGCCCTTGTCGCCGTCGATTTCGACCGTTACGAGCACATACTTCTTTGGTTCAGGGTCACCAGTATGTGCTGATACCGTCAACAGCGAGGTACCCAGCAGAATGAGCGCTAGGAAAACGCTCAACAAACGAGACAAAGGTCTCACAGTCCTTTCCTTTCACTAGAACGAAATCTCGAATAAACACCCAAAGAATACCGGGCTATTCCGGCGCGTGCATGCATACTCTCCCTTCTTTCTGGCTATCCCGCGCTGAGGGGAAATCGTGGGTGTACGTCACACTCCCCAGGTGGCAGACCAGGGTGATCATTGCTGACCTGACCGTTGACGCCAATAGCACGGTATGTTGATACGAAACAATACGCACTGACTTTCTTTACGCCCACGGTATCCCATAACCGTGGACGCGCGCACGTCAGCCTGCCCCACAGTGTAGCAAACCGCCCCCAGGCAATGCAAGAGGCAGCCGCGAAAAAACGTCAATCCGCCCGGCATGGAGCCTTGGGTGAACCCCTTCGACCGGACCGTTGACGCCTGTGGCATCGCTTACTGCTGGGATCAAAGCCAACCGACCTTTCCGGCGCTCCCGCCAGTCTGCACGGCGTGAGCCTGCGCCTGTCAGCCTGACGAATAGTGTAGCAAACCGCTAAAACATATGCAAGCCATACCGGGACAATTGGCTGAGAATACAAACCGCAGTGACAAAGAGCGGCAACGCGCGTACCGCCGCCGGCAACGCCCGCACCCACCACAGCCGCCCGCGCAGTGTTACAATCGTGCCTAGCAAGAGACGGCATGATGGCGGCGAAGTGCGGCTTACATTAATTAAGAGGAGTAGGTGCGATGGAACGACTGGCCCTGCACGGCGGGACACCGGTGCGCGACGGCACGAAACGCTGGCCGAAATGGCCGCAATTCGACGAGACCGAACTGCGCAACGTGCGCGCGGTCTTCGAGAGCAATCTCTGGGGCGGCACGTCCCACGGTCCCATGAAGATGGCGGCGCAGGCGCAATTCGCCGCCTATCATGACGCGAAGTTCGGCATTGGGCTGATCAGTTGCACCGCCGGTCTGGAGATCGGGCTGAAGGCCTTTGGCATTGGCGCGGGCGATGAGGTGATCGTGCCGGCCTTTACGTTCATCGCCACGGCCTTTGCGCCCATGTACCTCGGCGCGACGCCGGTGATGGCGGACATCCACCCGGGTTCGCTCTGCCTGGACCCCGACCGCACGGAGGAGGCGATCACGCCGCGCACGCGCGCCATCAGCCCGGTGCACTACGGCGGCTATCCGGCGGACATGGAGCGGTTTGCGGAGATCGCGCGCAAGCACGACCTGGCAATCATCGTGGACGCGGCCCACGCCCACGGCGCGGAGTGGAAGGGCAAAAAGCTCGGCGGCATGGGCGACGCGAGTTCCTATAGCCTGGGCGGCGGCAAGAACATGAGCACCGGCGAGGGCGGCATGCTGACGACCGATAATGAGGAACTGGCCGAGCGCTGGCTCTACACGCTCTCCAGCTTCGGCCGCGCCAAGGGCGAGCCGGGCTACGTGCACTACGAGCTGGGCGGCCACTACCCGATGAATGAGTTCCAGGCGGCGATCCTGCTGGGGCAGATGGAGCGGTTCGACGAGCAGACGAAGAAGCGCAACCGCAACGCGCGGTACCTCAACCGCCTGCTGGCGCAGATTGACGGCATCGAGCCGCCGCCGATCCCGCCGGAGGTGACCCAGCACGGCATGCACATCTATACGTTCCGCCTCAAGCCGGAGGAGTTTGGCACGGACAAGCGGACGTTCCTGGACGCCGCCCACGCCGAGGGCGTGCCGGTCTCCGGCGGGCACCCGCGGCCGATCTACGATAATCCGATGCTCGACCTGGAAACCGGCGACATCGCGGGCGGCGCGGGCAAGTTCCGCGTGATGGAGTGTCCCGAGTCCGAATTGCTCACGCGGGAAGAAGGTATCGCCATGGGCCACGTGACGCTGCTGGCGGAGGAGTCCGACATGGACGACATCGCGGAGGGCATCGCCAAGGTGCGGCGCCACGTGGACCAACTGCAGCGGGTCGCCGTGTAGGGGCACGATATATCGTGCCCCTACCTTAGTTGTCGCGGCACGTGGACGCTTGCTTCGCTGGCGCTATTTGCCTATTCTGCGGCCAAAACATGCGCCATGAGAATTGACTACGCATTGCTACCGTGCCATTATATCGATAACCGGACCATCTCTCCTTATTACGAGACATTAATTAGGAAGAGGGTCTATGGTAAAACGAGTTTCTTAGTTGCGCAGAGGAGGCCAACCATGCGTACGTCGAGACGGCAAGTGCTTGGTACCGGTATCGGCTTTGCGGGAAGCGCGGTGCTCCTGGCCGCCTGCGGCACAGCGGCGGCGCCCATGGAGGAAGCGCCCCAAGAGGAAGCCCCGCAGGCAGAAGCCGAAGAGAAGCCCGCAGCACCTATGGAGGCCAGTGAGGTCGTCTACTGGTCGCTCACGTCTTCGTGGGGTTCCTTTAACGAGGAGATCGGCGCGGAGCTCGTGGCGGAGTTCAACGAGACCTTCGAGGCCTACAACGTCACCACCGTTCCCAAGTCCGGCAGGGACAATCGCGACACCCTGCCCGCGGCGGTGGCCGGCGGCGCGGCGCCCGATATGGCATTCCAGGACCGCTACATTCCCAAGACCATGGCGGTGAACGGCATCGTGCGCGACATCACGGACATGGTCAAGATGTCCTCCATCATCAATACCGCCGACATGTGGGAGCGCATCCTCAATGACGTCACGTATCGCGGCCACCACTTCGGCCTGCCGTGGTCGGCGGACGTGCGCACGCTCTTCCACAATAACGACGCGTTGCTGGAAGTGGGCCTGGATCCCGAAAACCCGCCCGCCACGTGGGACGATTTCCACGAAGCCATCAATCTGACTTTCAAGAAAGATGGCGGCAGCATCACCCGTCTCGGCTTCGTGCCGTTGTGGGGCAGCGGCGGCGCGCTGGCCGGCTGGATGATCCCCTACTGGCAGCAGGGCGGCAGTCTGACGTCAGCCGACGACAGCACGTCCACCATGGACAACGAGATGATGGTGGCTGCCTTCGAGCATACCTTGCGTATGTACGAGGCCCAGGACGGCTACGACGCCATCGGGGAGTTCCGGGGCGACATTCGCCCGCAGCAGATCTTCATCGACGGCAAGCTGGCGATGTACTTCGAGATCTATGACATCCCGAACTTCCCCGACTACCGCGAAGGGTTTGCGGCGCTCAGCTACGGCCTGACCGTCGAGCCGATCCCGCCCGGCGGCACGCCCGCGACCTACGGCGGCGGCGGCTCCAAGGTGCTGCCGAACGCTTCGGCCAACCCTGAAGGCGCATTCGCCTTCCTCGAGTGGCTCTACGATGCGCCGCAGGAACTGCGTTACAACGATGAAAAAGGGCGCCTCCCGGTGCAGAAGGCCATCGCGAACAGCCCCGAGTGGACCAAGGACGACCCGCTGCGCTTGCAGGCCTCCATCGAGATGGCCGGCGCGCACTGGGTGGTGACCGCCCCCGGCGGTATCCAGATCCTCGGCCTGCACGTGGCCCTGCCACGCACCATCTACCAGGGCGAAAAGACTATCCAGGAAGCCATCGCCGAGACCAACGAGCAGACCCAGATCGTGCTGGACGAGACGCTCGCCAACTCGGTGCTGGACTTCTAGGCAAAATGCTGCTTTAGGTGCGAGAAGAAGAGGGCGGGGAGAGTTCTCCGCCCTCTCTCATTTGCGGCAAGGCACCGTCCCCAAGCTTGTTCTTCACTGAATCTTGTATGTTCCGAGCCGCAATTGGGTCTACTTTCAAAAAACGAGTGTGGCTATCACTCTCTCCAGCACGGAAACGAAGAGTTGTCAACGCATAGTATAGTTTATAAAATTGAAACGACTTGAATTTGGGAAAATTAGTCAGGGCCGTCGTTCCGGGTGCTTTCAACCATTAGTACCGGAGTATTGATTTGACCAGTCACACACTAAAGAAAGCCATTATAGGCTTCGTGATCCTTGCGGGTACGCTTTTCTTGATGGGTTCGGGCTGCGGTGGCCCGCCGCAAGTGTCGGATTCTCCGGGCAAGCCGAAGCTTGTCTGGTCACATGATGGAGAATTCATAATCTTCTCCCCTCAGTATCTTGGTGTGTTTGTAGTGGATTCTGAGGGTACGCAGCTATGGACGATTCCTGAAAACACCCCGGTTGGAACCGGGAGCTATCCGGGAAACTTTGGGCCGGCACTCTCACCTGATGGGACGCGGCTGGCATACGTTACGTTTTGGGAATATGGCAACGCGGAAATAATGACTGCGGCCCTAGATGGGACTGACGTTCAACGATTGACCCATGACGACGCGCTCGACACGAACCCGACTTGGTCACCGGATGGCAGCAAAATTGCTTTCATAACGGGTAACTATTGGGAAGCACAACTTGCGGTTATGGACGCAGACGGTTCGAATGAGTGGTTGCTCGCCCCTTCGGTAATATTGGAGGGACATCCAAGTGGACAGTCACCAGTGTGGTCGCCCGACGGCAGTTGGATTGCATTTGTAAGTCGAGAAGGCGACTACAACGAAGGGTATCGCTATGTGCTCTACACAGTGCGGCCAGATGGCTCTGAGCTGACTGAAATAGGGGAGCTTGCCGGTAGTTTGGCATGGTCGTGGTCGCCTAAGGAGAGTCGAATCGCATTCTTGGGCGCTGACGATGATATGGAAACGCACGACAATTATCGCGGTTTTCTCTACACAATCAGTCCGGATGGATCAGACTTTAGCTTCTTGGCCGAAGCTGAGGGAATCCCGGCATGGTCGCCGGACGGCGCATGGCTAGCGTTTTCTCAAAGTGATAGCGAAGGCCCTGCCACGTACATCGTGCGGGCCGATGGAAGGGACTTGCGCCAGGTAGTCCAAGGTCACGGGTGGCCGATCTTATGGGCGGCGGATGGGTCCGAACTGTACCTGGAAGGAATGGCATACGCAGTGGGTCCGGATGGCCGGGAACTGCGTCAACTATTTCCCGGAGGCGTGCGTGACTTGTCATCATGGTCACCGGACGGTTCGCAGCTTGCCGGTCTCTTAGACCCATCCCGTAGCGGCTATGGAAGTGATAGGGGAATCCGTGAAGTGCTGACGTTGTCACAACCCAGCGTACACGAACCGGAGACGCGCACCGTGGTCCGGGGCTACGGTGATCGCCTGTTCACGGAGGCTGAACATGCACTCTGGGGCGATATTCCCCGCAATATTGAGGCCTGTGCGGATGGATTCATCGTGCCACAGCCAGAACAGAATCCCGGTTTGGTGCAGGACTGCAAGACACTTCTGGCAATAAGAGACAGGCTGGCCGGAGAGGCCTATTTCAACTGGAGTGCCGCATTCCCAATTACGGAGTGGGATGGGGTTGGGATTGGGGGCAAGCCGCAGCGCGTGGAGAGCCTGCGCATAGCGTCAGAAGGCGGTTCGATTCCTCCGGAATTGGGCAATCTTACTCAACTGATGGAGATTAGTCTCACAAGATTCCAAAGTGAAATCCCGGCCGAGCTCGGCAAACTTTCCAATCTTCGTGTCTTGCAACTTGGTGGCGTTTATTTGGATAGTGGCATTCCGCCAGAACTAGGAAATCTAACTGAATTGAGAATACTGTCCGTAAGGGGCAATAATCTCATTGGGAGCATTCCATCGGAATTAGGTAGACTTGCAAGACTGAAGGAGTTAGATCTTGGCTGGACAGAAATCAGCGGCCCATTGCCTTCAGAACTGGGGAACCTATCAAAGCTAGAGATGCTAAACCTCGAGCACACCGATATCAGTGGCAGTATTCCACCGGAACTGGGTGAACTCGAGAACTTGAGGGTTCTCAATCTCACTGTAACGGAACTAAGTGGTGGGATTCCGCCGGAGGTAGGCAACCTCGTCAGTTTGGAGGAGTTGTACCTGGGTTATTCGGGAATAGGCGGCAGCCTGCCCCCGGAACTTGGGAAACTCGTCAATCTGAAGATCCTGGATTTGGGGGGTACCGGCCTCAGCGGACA
>VXOZ01000367.1 GCA_009839775.1 Chloroflexota bacterium
AACCGGGGTTGTGCTCGAGGGCGGCGCGGGAGCATTGGGCGTCGGTCTCGTCTGGGCAGCGATAGTGGTCGTCAATATTTTCTACTCCGGCAAGAAGCTAAGCGACATCTTCTGACCGTTCCCGGCATTGTTGTGGTACTATTTGCATGAGGAGTAGCTAATGGAAAACTATGAGTTCTGGGCTACAATTGCCACCGTCGTGCTGGCCGCCATCGCGGTTGCCACGTTCGTTACGCACGGGCAAAATAACCTGCGCAACGAACTCCGCGCAGAAATACGCGAAATAAGCACGCGCGTCTCCAATCTTGAGCAGCGCGTGGCCCGCCTTGCGGGATTGTTCGAGGGATTGCGGGATCTGCTCAGGCACGGGGAAACGAGCAAAGAAGAATAACCCTGAACTGTCTCTTCCTCCAGTGACGATTGATGGCGTAGGGGCACGGCATGCCGTGCCCCTATTTTCGTTAATACGGTAGAATACCTGTTCCGCACGCTTATCCGGCTCCACCGCGTTCCTGACTCCGGCGTCCGCCGGAGTGACCGGCGACGGGGTGACCATTCTCTCTGTTCTTCTCCCCCTGGTTCTGCCGTGTAGCCCTAAATCGCTTTTCGCGGCGCTGTCATGCAATCCTTGCTTCTTTCTCTGTACTGTCGTTGTGCAACATTCACGTAATGGTTAATATAGACATAGTAGCTATTCGCACGATTGCACGTCCACACGATTGGAGAGCCAGGAGGACTCAGGGAAGTCACGGTTGCAGGAGACATCGTGGAGCGAATTCAGATGTACGCGATTCTATTCGCTGCAAAGTAGGATCGACTACTGGCCTAATAATGCGAATCCCAAGCGGAACAGGCGCAGGTTACAGACCTGTCCTGCGCCTGCCGAAGGGCCTGCGCAACTGGAGGGCATAGACGTTGCGACCTGTACTCAACCAGTGGCGAGATGCTCAGGACTGCGGATGAGAATGTGTAGACACATGGACACTACGGAGCGGCGCGCATGATGTACGGTGGCGGGGGCGGAGGCTGGAGTTGGGGCATGAACCGGCCGTACCGGTCTGACGAGCAGCAGCCCAAGGTGGATTTTACGGCGGCAGGTGCGCGCCGCGTCCTCGGTTATCTGGTGCCGTACTGGCCCCACGAAATCGTCATTCTCATTTGCGTGCTGGCCGTCACCGGGCTCGGCTTGATCCCGCCGCTCCTGATGCGCAGTGTCATCGACGACGCCATACCGGGGAAAGACTTCGGTCTGCTCAACCTACTCGTCTTTGGTATGGTTGCGTTGCCGTTCCTCTCTGGACTCATCAGTGTGCTGCAAAGCTACCTGAATGCCCTAGTCGGCCAGAGGATCGTGTACGACCTGCGCAAGCAGCTCTTTCGGCACATGCAGCGCATGTCGCTGCGTTTCTTCACCAAGACCCGCAGCGGCGAGATCATCTCCCGCATCAACAACGACGTCGCCGGCGTGCAGAGTGTCATCGCCGGCACGGTCATCTCGATCATCACGAACTTCTTTACCGTGGTGGGCACGATCATCGTGCTCTTTGTCATGAACTGGCAACTGGCGCTCATTGCACTTGTCGTCACACCGGCGTTCGTGCTGCCGACGCGCCGCGTAGGGCGCTACCGGCGGCAGGTCTCCCGGGAGACGCAGGAGAAGCAGGCCGATCTCAGCGCGTTCTTGCACGAGATGATGAACATCAGCGGCTACCTGCTCATGCGCACCTTTTCCGGCGAGCAACGCGCGGATACGCGTTTCCGCAGCATCGGCCGCGACCTGCTGCGCCTGAACATCAAGCAAGCGATGGTCGGCCGCTGGTTCTTCATGTTCTTGGGGCTTTTCGCCTCCATCGGCCCCGCCGCCATCTACTGGTACGGCGGCCGCCAAGTGATGCAAGAAGAACTATCTATTGGTACAATCATCGCCTTTGTGATGTTCTTGCGGAATCTCTACGGCCCCTCGTCGCAACTGGCGAACATCTACGTGGACGTGCAGGGCGCCATGGCCTTGTTCGACCGCATCTTCGGTTACCTGGACATGGAGCCGGAGATCTTCGACACGCCGGACGCCCGGGAGGTCGCCACCGTCCAAGGACGTATCTCCTTCGAGGATGTCTGGTTCCGCTATAACGACGAGGCGGCGTGGGCGCTGGCCGGTATTTCGTTCACAGCGGAGCCGGGCGAAATGATTGCCCTCGTCGGTCCCAGCGGCGCGGGCAAAACGACGCTGACGTATCTCATCCCCCGCCTCTACGATCCGGTAAACGGCCAGGTGCGTATGGACGACCATGATCTCCGCGACTTGCAATATCTCTCGCTCATGCGGCACGTGGGCGTGGTGACGCAAGAACCGTTTCTCTTCCACACCTCGCTGCGGGAAAACCTGCTCTACGCCAATCCGGAAGCGAGCGAAGCGGAAGTGGTCGAGGCCGCCAAGGCCGCACAAATCCACGACTTTATCACGGGCCTACCTGAAAAGTACGAGACCGTGGTCGGCGAGCGGGGCTTCCGGCTCTCCGGCGGCGAGAAGCAGCGGGTGGCCATCGCCCGCGTCTTTCTCAAGAACCCGCGCATCATCATCCTGGATGAAGCCACGTCGTCGCTGGATTCGCAGTCCGAAGAGCTCATTCAGCAGGCGCTGAGCGCTTTGCTCCAGGGCCGCACGAGCTTTGTCATCGCTCACCGCCTCTCCACCGTACGCGCCGCCGACCGCATCCTGGTGCTGGATGAAGGCCGCGCCGTCGAATCCGGCACGCACGAGGAACTGTTGACCCAAGGCGGCCTGTACGCCAAGCTGCACAGCATCCAGTTCCGCACCGAACCGGAACCGGTAGCGGCTGAAGTCGGCGAAGGCGGCTCCCGCATGCCGCCGTTTGCCCGCGGCCGCAGACCGGGCGGCAGAGCAATGCCGGGCTTTGAGGGGTCTGGGCCATTCGCAGGCGGCGAGCCGGAGCAGGGCGTGGAAACTGAGCAGGCTTGACGCTAGGATGCCAGTACCCGTTCGCCCTGAGCACTTCGACAAGCTCAGTACAGGCCTGTCGAAGGGTGAGCGGTTGAGGCATGCCAGCACCCGACTTGCACCACCCTACTCCGTAAGGCACAGAAAGGCGTGTGGCTAGTTCTTCTCCGCCAGCCCGTGTTGGGTGAGCACAATTTCGGCGTGTGTGACGTCCCGCTCCATCTGCGCGATCAGGGCCTCAACCGAATCGAACTTCAGCTCGTCCCGTAGCTTTTTCACAAAGTGCAGGCGGAGAGTTTGGTCATAGAGGTCGTCATCAAAGTCCAGGAGAAAGGTCTCGATGGTCGGTTCGTCCGAGTCGTCGAAGGTAGGTCGTACGCCGATGCTGGTTACTGCCGGCTGCGCAGTGGCGTCGTCTTCCGTCCCAAACGTGGCGAAGGTGGCGTAGATACCGTGGCCGGGCACGGCGAGGGGCTCGTCCAGGTGGAGATTGGCCGTCGGAAAGCCGAGGTCCTTGCCGCGTCCGGCGCCACGCACTACGGTACCGGTGAGCGTCGGCCAGCGCCCGAGTAGGCTGGCTGCTTGCGTCACCTCGCCTGCAACTAAGTGCTCGCGAATGCGCGAACTGCTTACGGCCTGCCCCTCGTGCACGTAGGGGGGTGAGACAACCACCGCAAAGCCGAGTTCCTGCCCTAGTTCCTCAAGCACGTCCGGCGTACCGCTGCGCTTGTGGCCGAGGGCAAAGTCGCTGCCGATGACGAGTACACGCAGATCGAGGTGGCGGCGCAACAGCAGCATGAATTCACGCGGCGAGAGGCGAGAGAGTTCCAGCGTAAAAGGCCAAAGAATCAGCAGGTTGATCCCGCTAGCGGCAAGGGCCGCCTCCCGTTCGGCCAGCGTCGAGAGGCGCGGTATCTGCGCGCCGGGTCGCAGCACCTCCGGCGGCGGCGGCCAAAGGATGATGACAGCGGACTGCCAGCCATGGGCGCGTGCCCGCGCCGCAACCGCCTCCAGAATGTGCCGGTGCCCGCGGTGGATACCATCGAATTTGCCGATGGTGAGCACGGTGGGGCGGTCTGGAACAAGAGACTCTGGGTCTCGACAAAATACCTCCACTGCGGTTGCCTATCCTTACCCTGCCTGCGCACCCTCAGCAGTCCCTTGCATAACCCTGCCAGGCGAGAAGACCCCCTCTCCCGGGGGAGAGGGCCGGGGTGAGGGGAATCAATACCGGTCCGGCTCACGTCCAACTGGTTGGCAGAGGTACGCAAAGGTCTCCTGTGGGTCGGTTTGATTTCGTGTACACCACTAGGGATTATAGCGAAAGACTTTCACCGGCTGCCAGAGCGGTGGCGTAGAGTTCACGGCTTGCAGCACGGCAAGCAGACGTCCCTCCGGGTCGTAGGCGCGGGCGCATTGTCCTGGGGAAACCGCGCCGCCTGCTGCCACGCGCACGCCGTTCAAGACCTGGGTCGTCTCCGCGGCGCTCAAGTGGCGGGCGGTCCAGTGGCGCAAAGGCAGGTCTAAGGGGAGAAGAATCTCCTGCCAGCCTTGGTCTGTAATGCGGCCCTCAAGATCATCGATAGAAATCGCGTCTTCCAGAGAGAAAGAGCCTACGCGGGTGCGCGTGAGCGCCTCCAAGTGCGCGCCGCAGCCGAGTTCTTCCCCCACGTCCCGCGCCAGGGCGCGGATGTACGTGCCGGTGGAGCACTCCACCTCGAGCGTGAGCCGCGGGAGTTGCATCTCCAAGACTTCAAGACGATGGATCGTTACCTGGCGCGGCGTAAGAGCTACATTCTCACCGCGCCGCGCCCGCACGTAGGCGCGCGTGCCCTGCACGTGTACGGCAGCAAAGACGGGCGGTACCTGTTCGATCATGCCGGTAAATCGGTCCAATGCAGCGCGCATGGTCGCGGCGTCCACATTTACGGGTCGCTCCTGCAACACGTCGCCTGCGCTGTCATCTGTCGTCGTCGTGCGGCCGAGGAGAATGCCCGCGCGGTACGTCTTGCGCGTGGCGGCGAGGTATTCGATGAGACGGGTGCCATGCCCGACGCCAAGTACCAAGACACCGGTTGCGAGCGGGTCCAGGGTACCGGCGTGCCCCACGCGCCGCTGCCCCAAGAGGCGGCGCACGCTGTTTACCACGTCGTGGGAGGTGCAGGCGGTGGGTTTAGCGATGTTGAGAAAGCCGTGGCGCACGGCGCATCGTCCGACTCTAGCGGCTTGGAGGGTGTTGCCAAAGTCTCAGAATTGTACTAGACGGGGTCGCGAATTCGCAAGATCCGCTCGCGGAGAGCACTTCGACAGGCTCAGTGCGAACGGATGCCTTGCCCTCTGCCCCTTTGCAAACACGCACGTAGAGATTGCCCCGAGTAGGTCGGTGCTGGCCTCGCGTAGGTTAGTCGAGGTGTGCCTTCGCCGCTTCCACCGCTTTGCGCAGACCCTCGCTCAGCGGGGTATCGACAAGCAGCGCACCCGCCGCGCCGGCATGACCGCCGCCGCCAAGTTCCTGGGCAATAGCGGCGACATTCACAGTGCGCGACCGCAGGGAAATGCCCGTGCGCAGTGGGTCTTTCCTCTTGTCCCAGGCCAGAATGACAATATCCGCGCCCTCGATACCCTCGATCAAGGAGGCCAGTCCCATCAGGTCGGTCTCCTTCGCCCCCAGTTCCATACGCACTTCACGCGGAAGCGTCGTCCACGCGATGCGTCCGTCCTCACTGCGTTGCAGATTGGACAGGCCATAGCCCCACAGCTTGAGTTTCTCATAGCGCGTAGCGTGGAAGACGCGAAAACTGATCTCTTCCAGAGGCGCGCCGTGTTGCAGCAGGCGCGCGGCCAGGGCGAGCGTGCGCGGGGTGACGCTATCCGTACGGAACCCCAGGGTATCGGTAACGAGGCCCGTCATCAGCGCCGTGGCGGCTTCTCGCGTAGGTTCTACGTGCAACCGCTCCAGCAACTCGTGCGCGATCTCGGCGGTGGCGGCCGCGGCGGTGTCCACCAGGTTGATCCGTCCAAAGCGCGTATTCGTCTGGTGGTGGTCGAGGTTGAGGATGGGCAACGCCGCGAAGTCAGGCTGACTCTCGGCATACACCGCGCCAAGACGCTCCAGACTGGCGGAGTCGCATACGATGATGAGATCCGGCGCAAAGGGGAGCGCATCGAGTTGCGGCAGGACCTGAATTTCGTCCGCATGCGGCACGAAGGCCAGGTCTGGCGGCACCGGATCGCTGCAGACCATCGCCGCCGTCTTGCCCAACGCGCGCAGGGCAATGGAAAGCCCGACCATACTGCCGATGCCGTCGCCGTCCGGGCCCGCGTGGGTCGTGAGGACGACGCGCCGCGCAGCCAATATCAGCGCGCACGCTTGATTCCACTCGCTGGCTGAAATTGCCGGGCCGCCATCCTCTGGAATGGCCGAAGATGCAGTTGCAGACGTCGAGTCCCTCGTAGATGTTGACGTCATTGCAGACTTCGACCCTGTCGTAGACTTCGACCTTGTCGTAGATGACATACCCATGTCCGTCACGGGGAAGTGTGCTCCTCCGCCCGCGCGGTTCCGGCGTCTTCCTCAGCAGGTTCCGTCCCATCATCCTGCGGACGTTCCTCTAGCTCGAGGTCCCGGAAGAGGGAAAGGACGCGGTCGCCCTGCTTCATCCCCTCGTCAAGTTGAAAGGAAATTTCCGGGGCTTTGTACCACGTCAGCCGTTGCGCCAGACAGCGGCGCACGAACCCGGCGGCGCGGCGCAACGCGGCGAGGACAGCCTGCTCTTCCTCCTGCTCCGGCAGGTTCACGTACACACGAGCATAGCGCCGATCGCGGGAGAGGCGCACCGAGGTGACCGTTACCGTGTGCAATCGGGGATCACGCACCTCCGAGCGCAGGATATCGGTCAATTCCTCACGCAGAAGCGCCGTTGACCGCTCCAACTTTCGTAAGTCCATATCCTGCTCCCTTCATGTGCATCCAAACTTCCCAATGACGGTCGCACTCGCACATTAATCCCAACGCGCTCAAACGATGCGAAATTCCGGGCGCGGTCAGCGATGTGTGTCATGAGGGTATGCTGCTGAGTAATGTAAAGCTGCGGGCCACAAGACCCACAGCTCTTGGCTCGCTCCGTATGCACACAGACCAAGCAGTGTTCTCAATGACGCTAGAAGCGCGGCTTTTCTTCGATGTGGAACGTCTCGAGGGTATCGCCTTCGCGGGCGTCGTAGATTTCTCCGATGCCGATGCCGCACTCATAGCCGCTGGTCACCTCGCGCACGGCGTCTTTGAAGCGGCGCAGGCTGGTGACAGTGGTCTTGACGAGTTGCTTCTTATTGCGTAGCACGCGCACTTGCGCGCCGCGGCGCATGGTGCCTTCGCGGACAATCGCGCCGAGCACGCTCTGACCGCGCACCTGGTTGAACACGGCCCGCACTTCCGCCTGCGCGTCCATGACCTCGATGAATTCAGGATCCAACAAGCCGAGCAAGGCCTTCTGCATCTCCTCGATGAGGGTGTAGATCACGTCGTAGTAACGAATCTCCACCTTCTCTGTCTCTGCCAGAGTCCGAGCGGCAGCATCGGGGCGCACGTTGAAGGCCGTGATCAGCGCGTTTCCCGCAATGGCCAACTGCACGTCCGATTCGCTCACGGGGCCGACGCCGCTATAGATGACGCGGACGCGGGTTTCATCAGTGGAGAGTTGCTCTAACGCCTGTTGAATTGCTTCAACAGAGCCGCGAATGTCGGCTTTTACAATGACGTCCAGTTCTTCCACACCCTCGCCGGCCGTAGCGCTGAGCGTATCCAGCGACATGCGCTCCGTCTCTTCACGTTCACGCTCGGTGAGTTCGTGGAGCAGCACTTTCGCGGCTTTTTCATCCACCACGACAATGAGGGTCTCTCCCGGCGCCGGCAGCGCGCCCAGTCCGAGAATCTCCGCAGGCACAGAGGGGCCCGCCTCGGCCAGGGGCGCGCCATTCTCGTTGAAGAGCGCGCGCACACGGCCGGATGTCTTGCCGCACACCACCGTATCGCCTACGTGGAGCGTGCCAGCCGGCACGAGGACGGTTGCC